>DASSCU010000029.1 GCA_035697485.1 Actinomycetota bacterium | reverse complement strand
ACCCAAACCCGCTTCGCTGCATGGGAGCTCCCCTCGCCAAGCGGGCACCGGCTAATCGCCCATAGATAGGCCGCAATCGACGGCGGGTCAAGCCCGGCGTTCACCTGAGATCGCCCAAGAAGCTGGGGTCCCCGGTGCTCGCGTGGACTACCCGAACGAGCGGACCGTCGACCTGTGCAGGTAGCCTTTGCTGGGCCGAATACCACACTTCGCGCGATCATGGCTGTGGCGGCGATGGTCGCCTCCCTGCTCCCCTCGACCGCCCAGGCGGATGTCGAGTGGGTCGCAGCCGGAAGAGACCCGTCCGATGTGCCATGTGTGGAACCAGACGATCGACGCTGCACCGGATTCGATGTGCGTCCAGCACCGTGCGCATCTTCCGGACCGACGAGGGTCGACGCTTCCTGACGATCACCCTGCGCGCTCACTCCCGACCCTTCGATGCGTGGATGAGCAGCGTCGCGCTCGACACCCGCGGGGACGGCCGGGTCGATCGCATCGCCTTCCTCAACTACCCGCTCGGTGCCGTCATGCCGCAGGGCGAACGGTGCGGGATCAAGCGGGCGAGCCTGACTCGGAGCCGAGGGAAGGCGTGTACCGGACTCGACGGCACGGGGAGATCGCGGCGTGCCGCTTCCCGTTGGAGTGGCTGGTGCCGACGAAGCGGCCCATCTCGTGGCACGTCACCACGAATTGGATGTTCCCCGAGCCCGCGAGCATGATCGATCGCGCGCCGGGCCGCGGTTGGTATCCCTGACCCGGGCCGGGATGAACGTCAATGCTCCCGATCATCGTTCAGCACCTTCCCCGGGACCGCGACCGGATGGGGCTGCGACCGGTGCAGATGGTGGGACGGTTGAGTCTGTCGCTCGCCCAGCACCGGTTGCTCGAAGCGAGTGAGCTGCACATCACGAACGACCTCTCTAACGAGCGAATCGTTGAACTGTGTGGCAGGCCGAAGGGGTAGGGTCGAACCAGGGTGAAGGTCCTGCGGTTCCAGACCTCGGTCACGGTCACGTCTTCAGCGCCGCAGCGAGTCGGCTACGAGACGGTCACCGACCTCAAGGCACACCTATTGTGGTCGGGCGAGCGCGCGAGGGACGATGGCTTCAAGCGCTGACCCTGGAGGGTCCCGACGGTGCAGTGGGCTCGGCACCACCTTCAACTCGACCGGAGCGGAGTCAACGGCACGTTCCGCCTCGGTCCGTCGTCACTGAGGCAGCCCCGCCGAACCTCTTCGTGATCGAGACGGAGGCGCCGGTTGGACCGCAGGCGTGGAAAGCCGTGGGAGGTGCAGTTCATCCACCGCCATGACATCGAGGCGGATGGGGACGGTTCACGGATCACCTATACGGGCACGGCTTACCGCATGAACTACGTTCCGCACTGGCCGTGATGGCCTTGTCCTGGTCGTGTACTCCGGATCTCATCTTGGATTCGTCTGATCCGCGTGCCGGGCCCCGCGACTTCCAGGGTCACTCCGCGCGTGGGCGTCTCTTGCACCGACTCGGCCATCGTGCCGCGCACAGAATGAGCACACTCCAGCGGTTCTCCCCGTATCACGTCGGTGCCACACTCGTCCGATGCGGCTCGGAGCGCTCGTCACTGTGGTCGTCGTCATCGTTGGGATTGCGTCGTGCACGAGTGTGAGCGTCACGGCCTCGCGGTCGGACTCCGACGGATGGGCAGGGTGCGACCGTCAGAGGGTCGAGCTCGACGGAGTGGAGGAGTCACTGTCGCCTTTCCCCCTCGCTCCTTCACCCCGACTTCGCCCGTTCTCGATGATCGCTCCATGTGCGACCGTTCGTCGCGAGCTGGACGCGGCCCACAGACAAGTCGACGAGCAGCGGCGATCGGTCCCAGGTCCTGAGGACACGCAAATCTACTGGGCCCTGTAACGACGCAACCGGTGGTCTGGCTCCCGGAGCCACCTCATGCCGCCCGAGCAGGTCACGACGTCGTCACCCGGTAGAGGCGCCAGAGGTCGGGGATGCCCTTGAGCTCGTGCTCGTCCGCGTCCTCGAAGACGAGACCGGAGCCCGCCACGAGATCCCTTACCGTGCTCGAGACCAGCACCTCTCCGGGGCCGGCGAGGGCCCCGACGCGGGCACCGATGTGCACGGCGATGCCCCGCACGTCTTCTCCCTCGAGCTCGATCTCACCTGTGTGGCAGCCGGCGCGGACCTCGAGCCCGAGAGGCCTGACACCGCCTCCACGATGGCCTTCGCGCATCGAACCGCTCGCGCGGGGCCATCGAAGGTAGCGAGAAGTCCGTCGCCGGTCGTGTTCACGTAGCGCCCCCGGAACCTCTCGATGTCGGCCTTCGCCTTCTCGTCGTGGGCCGCGAGCAGCTCCTTCCATCGGGCGTCGCCGAGCTCGGCGGCCCTCTCGGTCGACCCCAACGATGTCGGTGAACAGGACCGTGGCGAGCACGCGATGGGCCTCCTCCGTCGCGCGCGTGCCGGTCACGAATGCCTCCATTTCAGCCAGGAGCGGTTCCTGGTCCCCTGCCCATGGGAACGAGTCGATGCCGGGAAGCTCGACGAACTGCGCCCCGGCGATCCGATCGGCGAGGTCCCGGTCGCCCTCGATCGGGACGTCCCGATCTCCAGTTCGTGTCATCGTGTCGTGGACCGGCCAGCCGCTCCAGGCGGACCGCGCCGCGGCGATCGGCCCGAAGGTCAAGCACGACGCTTGCCCTGCCGACACGTTCCTGGGACGCACGTCACCGCTCGTCGGCCGTGCGCCGCAGCCGAAAGGGATCCGCATGAGCTCGGTGAAGCTTTCCTACCCCAGGATCGCCGGTGCCGTCGCCGGCATCGTCGGGCTGTTGGGTGTCTACGCGTCGTGGTTCGCGATCTCGCGGCCTGGCGGGTCGGCAGAGCTCGACGGCACCGCCGACGCGAGCGGCAAGCTCGGCGCTCGCGATGTCGGTCGCGCTGTTCGCGTTCTCGGCGGCCTACCTGCTGATGGGCGACCCGCGCGTCCGGCGCTCGATGGCGGCGTTGATCACCGTCACCGCGGTCGTGCTGACGCTCTCGGTCGTGTGGGGCATCGCCCGCGCCGACGGCAGGGGCCTGGCGTTCGGCATCTGGCTCTCGGGGCTCGGCGGCGTGCTGGGTATCGGGGCCGGCATCCTGACGCTCCGTGACGCGCCGCCCGACGCTGAGATCGCCGACGACGCCGAGGCTCCCGCCGCGACCGTCTAGCACACGGGGGAACCTTCTCGCGGCGCCGCGCCGCCCGCTAGCCTGTGCGCATGCGCGTGACCACGATCGAGGAACGCACGTGGTGGGCCCGGCCGGGCCTCGGCATCGCCGACGGGCGGCTCACGATCGCCGGTCGCGACGCGGAACACCTGGCGCGCGAGCACGGCACCCCGCTGTTCGTCTACGACCTCGAGAACGCGCGCGAGCAGGCCGAGGCGCTCCGAGCCGCGTTCGACGCGTCGGGCGTGGCCGGGCGCGTGCGCTACGCGCTGAAGGCCCAGCGTGAGCCCGGCTTCCTGCGGTTCCTGCGCGAGCGCGCGCCGTACGTGGGCATCGACGTCTGCTCGCCCGGCGAGCTCGAGTGGGCGCTCGAGCACGGCTGGGAGCCCGAGGAGATCAGCTACACCGGCACGAACCTCTCCGATCGTGACCTCGCTCGCATCCTTCCGACGGGCTGCCACCTGAACGTCGACCTGCTGACGCAGCTCGAGCGCGTGGGCCGGGCCGCTCCCGGCCGAACGATCGGCGTTCGGGTGAACCCACGCGCTGGTGCGACGCACGCCGGCGGCACGGAGAGCGCCTACGCCGGCTCGAAGCCGACGAAGTTCGGCATCTACCCGGAGCGGCTAGCGGAGGCCGTCGACATCAGCCGGCGACACGGGCTCACGATCGACACCGTGCACGTGCACTCCGGCTACCTGTACTTCGACGACTCGCTCGACGTCGTCGACGAGGTGATGCGGCGGGTCGCCGAAGCCACCGCGGCGTTGATCGAGGCGGGGTGCCCGATCGCCGAGGTGAACACGGGGGGAGGCCTCGGCGTGCCGTTCCGACCGACCGACGATCCGCTCGACCTCGCCGCCTGGGCGGGCATCATGGCGCGCCACTTCGGTCCGCTCGGCGTGACGGTCGCCACCGAGCCGGGGGAGTTCATCGCGAAGCAGGCCGGGGTGCATCTCGCCGAGGTCGTGACGGTCGAGGACCGCGAGGGCACCACGTTCGTCGGGCTCGACACCGGCTGGAACGTGCTCTGCGAGCACTTCGTGTATCGCATCCCGTTCTTCCCGATCCTCTGCCGCGCCGCCGATGCGGCATCGGTGCACGACGTCACGTTCTCCGGCCACATCAACGAGGGACCCGACCTGTTCGCCGAGGACCACGCGTTCCCCGACGTGCGAGAGGGGGACATCGTGGCGCTGCCGAACGTCGGCTCGTACAACGCGTCGATGACGTCGGCGCACTGCATGAGGGAGCCGGCGCCGTCCCTGCTGTTCGAGGATCGGATGTGAGCGATGGGTTGCCGGTCGCCGAGCGCTGGTGGCGGATGCACGATGCCGAAGACGGCGTGACGCTGCTCGTGGAGGGGCACATCACGCCGATGCTCGAGTCCAACGTGTGGCACGTGCGGGGGCGCGACGCGGACCTCGTGGTCGACACCGCCAACGGGATCGGTCCGCTGCGGCCCGCGATCGACGAGCTCGCGGCCGACCGGGCGGTGATCGCCGTCGCGACGCACGGTCACTTCGACCACGTCGGCGGGCTCGCGGAGTTCGACGACCGGCGGTGCCACGAGGCCGACGCGGCAGAGACGCGGGCGCCGTTCCCGGTGCGGATCGAGCGTGACGCCCAGCCCGAGGGGGTCGACGAGATGTTCGCGTACTACGGCTTCGACGTGCCCGATCGCACGATCGAGGCGTTGCCGCACGACGGCTTCGACCCGGCCGGCTGGGTCGCGCCGGGGGCCGAGCCGACCTCGTTCGTGGACGACGGCGACGTGATCGACCTGGGTGACCGCCGGTTCGAGGTGCTGCACGTGCCGGGGCACACTCCCGGTTCGGTCGCGGTGTGGGAGGCCTCCACCGGCCTGCTGTTCAGCGGCGACACCGCCTACGTCGACGCACGGCTGGGCTTCGACGATCTCGAGGCGGCCGAGGCGTCGCTGCGGCGGCTCGCGTCGCTGCCGGTGCGGCGCGTGCACGCCGGCCACGACCGCACCTTCGAGGGCGACGAGTTGCGGCGGCTGCTCGACGGGTTGCTGCACGGCGGCCTCGCCACGCTCTAGTCGTCGCCACGCTCTAGTCCAACCTGGAGTAGTGGCGTCAGGCGGTATCCTCCGCGCCATGAGCGAGCGCACCGTCCTCACGTCCGACCGGCTGATCGACACCGAGCGAGGGGAGGTGCTCACCGATCTCGCCGTGATCGTCGACGACGACCGCGTCGCCGACGTGGTCGCGACCGCCGACGCCCCCACCGACGCCCGTCGCATCGATCTGCCTGGGCACACGATGCTCCCCGGGCTCATGGACATGCACTCGCACCTGATCGGGGACGACGACAACGGCCAGGGGTACGCGCAGCTCGTGATGCGCTCGGGCGCGCAGGAGGCGATCGTCGGCGTACGGAACGCCCGCGCCACGCTCGAGGCAGGGTTCACGACCGTGCGTGACATCGGCACGTTCCGCGCGTTCGTCGACGTGGCGCTGCGCGACGGCATCGAGGCGGGGTGGATCGCCGGACCGCGCATGATGTGCGCGGGCGCCTACGTCACCACCCCCGGCGGGGCCGGCGACGTGACCGGCCTGGCGGTCGACGTCGACGAGGTCGTGCCACGGGACCTGCGGTTCGGGGTGACGAGCGGCGTCGACCAGATGCGATCGACGGTGCGCCAGGTGCTGCGGTACGGGGCGGATTTCATCAAGGTCCTCGCGACCGGCGCGGTGCTGACGAGCGGCACGAAGCCCGGCATGCCTGAGTTCACCGAGGACGAGCTCCGCGCGGCCGTCGAGGAAGCCGAGGGCGCCGGCACCCACGTGGCCGCCCACGCGCACGGCGCAGAGGGCATCAAGCGCGCGGTGCGAGCGGGCGTTCGATCGATCGAGCACGGCTCGCTGATGGACGACGAGGCGATCGAGCTGATGGCCGAGCGCGGCACCTACCTGGTGGCCGACATGTACGACGGCGACTACATGCTCGAGGTCGGCCCGTCGCTCGGCTATACCGACGAGGTGATCGCGAAGGTGCACCTCACGAACGATGCGCAGCGCGAGGGCTTCACGAAGTGCGTGAAGGCGGGCGTGCGCATCGCGTTCGGCACCGACTCCGGCATCGCGCCACACGGGGAGAACGCGCGGCAGTTCCCCTACTACGTGCGGTACGGCCTCACGCCGATGCAGGCGATCCGGAGCGCCACCCGATGGTCCGCCGAGCTGATGGGCTGGGAGGACCGGGTGGGCACGATCACCCCCGGGCTGTTCGCCGACCTGATCGCCGTAGAAGGCGATCCGACCGACGACGTGTCGATCCTCGAGCAGGTGACGTTCGTGATGAAGAGCGGCGTGGTCGTGAAGTCGCCCGTCTGAGCAGCCGCTGCTTGGTTGACAGTCGACAATCTCCCTCGATAGCGTCCGGCCGATGACCCGGGTCACGTACGACGCCGTGATCGTCGGTGGAGGCCACAACGGTCTCGTCGCGGGCTTCCATCTCTCCCGCGCGGGCCTTCGCACCCTCGTCCTCGAGCGTCGCCCGTTCGTCGGCGGGGCCTGTAACACCGAGGAGTTCGCCCCCGGGTTCCGTGCGTCGACCGGGGCCTACGTGCTCTCGATGCTGCGCGAGTCGATCTGGCAGGACATGCGTCTCGTGCAACGGGGCATCGTCGTCGATCCAGCCGGTCCCACGCTGAACCTGTACCCGGACGGCGCCCGCTACTACCTCGGCGACGACATGGCCGCCAACATCGACGCGACCCGGCGATTTTCGACGGCCGATGCTCGTGCCCTGCCCCGCTTCGAGGAAGACCTCGCCGAGCTCGTGCGGGCCGTTCTTCCGTCGTTCGATTGGACTGCGCCCGATCCGCGCGTGCGTTCGCTCTCGGACCTGGGCGCGCTGGCGAAGTGGGGACGCATCGGCCTGCGGCAGCGCAAGCGTCTCGCCGACCTGGCGTACCTGTTCTCGACGAGCGCGAACCAGTTCCTGTCGGAACGGTTCGAGAGCGACCACGTGAAGGCGGCCCTCGGCTGGCACGCGATCAACGACAGCGTGGCCGGGCCGTCGACGGGCGGCACCGCGTACGTGCTGCTGCACGACCACGCAAGCGAGGAGGCCGACGGCGGCGTGCGTCAGTGGGGGTTCGTGCGCGGCGGCATGGGCGTGCTCACCGCGACGATGGCCGACGCGGCGCGTGAGACCGGTTGTGAGATCCGCTGCGACGCCGAGGTCGTGCAGGTGGTGACGCGCGGCGGGCGGGCCGTGGGCGTGCGGCTGGCGAGCGGTGAGGAGCTCGCGGCGAAGCGCGTGCTCTCGAACGCCGACCCCAAGCGCACGTTCCTGTCGTTGTGCGAGCGCGAGGACCTGCCACCCGACTTCGTCGCCCGCATCGAGGCGTACCGGTGCATGGGCACAAGCATCAAGATCAACCTGGCGGTGAGCGAGCTCCCGTTCGTGAAGGGCATGCCCGAGGGTGGCGTGCAGCCCTACCACACGGGCATCATGGAGCTGAACCCGTTCATCGCCGACATGGACTTCCAGCAGGCGCAAGCGCGGCATGGCATCGCCGCCGACCCGGCGCACATCGAGCTCTGCTTCCCGACGGTGCACGACCCCTCGCTCGCGCCGGAGGGCAAGCACATCGTCACGATCGACGTGAACTCCCAGCCCTACCGGTTGCGCGACGCCGAGTGGGACGACCTCAAGGAGGACCGCGCCGACCGGGCGATCTCGACGATCGCCGAGCACTTCCCGAAGCTGCCCGACCTGATCCAGCATCGCCAGGTGGTGACGCCGCTCGACATGGAACGCCTGATGGGCCTCACCGGCGGGCACGCGTTGCACGGCGACATGGCGCCCGACCAGCTGCTGTTCCTGCGGCCCGTGCGCGGCTGGGCCGACTACCGCACGCCGATCCGGGGCTTGTACCTCTGCGGGGCCGGCACGCATCCGGGGGGCGGGGTCACCGGGGCGAACGGGCGGAACGCTGCGCGCGAGGTCCTGCGTGACGCGAAGGGTTCGAGCCGGCGCTGAAGCCGGGCCTGGTCAGTCGACGAACCGGATCACGCGCGGCGTGCGCGGCACGAAGGTCCGACCCCCGCGCTGCTGCTTCGGCACGAGCTCGTTCGCGTAGACCCACTCACCGCGCGGTGACGGCGCGAGCGCACGGACGCGGAAGAACGATTGGGGCCCGAACATGCCCTCCTCCTCCTCCTCCTCCTCGTCGTGATCCGGGTCCGGTGTCGGCGGGACCTCGACCGCGCCGCTCCAAGCGTGCTCCTCCGTCCAGGTGTCGGGGAGGCCCAGGGGCCACGGATCGCCCGAGCCGTGCGGCACGCGTCCTTCGAAGACGGCTCGCCATGTGGCGGCGGGCACTTCGGCGTCGCCTGCGTCCGTTGCGATCACGAGCACCGTCATGCCTTCGTGCGCGTCATCGAGGTCGCCGGGGCCTCCTGCGGGAAGCGTCACCACCCCGGCCTCGTCGCAGGCGGCCCGCGCCGCCTCGAGATGGCGTGACGGCATCGCGATGAGCAGCGCTCGATCGTTCTCCTCGCGTGCGCTCAGCGTTCTGCTCCGATGGGTCGGGTTCCGTCATCGTACGTGCAGGGGTTGACCGCTTCTTCGCTGGTTCGTAGATTGTCGACAGTCCACAGGCTCCCCCGTGGCACGAACCCAGGACCGGGGCGTGCGCGGGTGGGGCGAAGGGGGGAATCCGCGTTGCAGACCAACGATCCGGACCTTGCCGTCCGAGCGGACGGCGTCGGACGCCGAGGAGAAGTGGATCGCCGAAGCTTCATCCGCATGGGTGTGATCGGAACGGCGATGGCGAGCGCGGTGCTGATGGAACGCGATCGGGAAGCCGGCGCCGCGATGCTGGCTCAGAACACCTCGTCGGTGCAACCTCGCGGCGCGGACCTCGTCGCCGCCGGTCCCGAGCTGGCGTTGCCGCCGGGCTTCAGCTACCACACGTTCGGAGCGTTCGGGTCGGCGATGACCGATGGATTCATTACGCCTCCGATCCACGACGGCATGGCGGTCTTCAATATGGGAGGCGGAAGGTGGCGCATCATCCGCAACCACGAGCTTGGGGAGGGCAACGACGTGCCCGCGGGCACCGTGATCGGCGACCCGGCCACGGCGTGGGACAAGAAGGCGCCCGGCGGCACGACCACCCTCGAGGTCAACGCGTCCACCGGTGAACTCCTGTCGCACTGGATCAGCCTGAACGGTACCGACACCAACTGCGCCGGCATCCCGACGCCGTGGGACACGTGGCTCACGTGCGAGGAGACCGTGGCGGGGGTGAGGTCGGGGCGCAAGAAGCCGCACGGCTACGTCTTCGAGGTCGACCCGGCCAACGACTCCGCGGTGTTGACCAAGCCCTACAAGAAGCTCGGCCGGTTCCTGCACGAGGCGGGAGCGGTCGACCCCGACACCGGGGTGATCTACCAGACCGAGGACGAGGGGCCCGACGGCTTCTACCGGTTCATCCCCGAAACGCCCGGCAACCTGCGGAAGGGCGTGCTGCAGATGCTGCGCGTCAAAGGCCAGCCGAAGTACAACACGATCACCGGGCAGACCGTCGGCGACGTGCTCGAGTGCAACTGGGTCACGATCGACGACCCGGACCCCGCGAACGCCGAGAACAACGCGTCGGCCGTCTTCCAGCAGGGCCGGGCCAAGGGTGGTGCGAAGTTCCTCGGCGGCGAGGGTTGCACGTACCGCGAGGGCTCGATCGTGTTCGGATCGAGCGATGGCGGCGACGCGGGCCTCGGCCAGGTGTGGTCGTACACCCCCACCGCGAACGCCGGCGAGCTGAACGAGCTGGGTGAGCTCGAGCTGTTGTTCGAATCGGCGGCGAAGAGTCAACTCGACGGTCCCGACAACATGACGACCAGCCCCGGCGGCGCGATCGTGATCGCCGAGGACGGGAACCTGAAGAGCAACTTCGTGAAGGCGCTCCTGCCGAACGGCACGATGATCAACGTCGCCGAGAATCTGCTCGCAGTGCAGCAGCACTACCTCGCGGCGTCGGGCAAGCTCTACGATCCGACCGTGCCCGACGACGGCCGCTCGGCCGGCGACGGCCTTGGGTTCTCTGAGTTCGCGGGGCCGTGCTTCAGCCCCAACGGCGAGTGGCTGTTCGTGAACATCCAGGTACCCGGCATCACGTGTGCGATCACGGGAGACTGGAGCAGCATCGGCTTGTGACCGATCGAAGCGGAGGCGGAACCGGCGTGGGGAACGACGAACTGCCGAAGATCGTCGCGACTCCGCCGGGGCCGAAGACGCGCGACATCCTCGAGCGCCAGTCCGCGGTCCTGTACCGCGGCTTGGCCGAGGAGGTCGGCCCGTTCGTGATCTGCCGCAAGTCCGGCTACGAGGTCGAGGACATCGACGGCAACGTCTACCTCGACTGCATCAGCGCGATGGCCTCGGTGCCCGTAGGGGCCGCTCGCGCCGACATCACCGAGGCGGCCGTGGAGGCGCTGCGCCGCTACGGCAACGAGGACACCCACTACTACTCGCACGAGTACGTGCTGCCGCTCGCCGAGCGGCTCGTGGCGATCGCGCCCGGCCCGCTCACGCGGGTCGACATCGCGCTGAACGGCACGGAGGCGGTCGAGACCGCCGTGCGGTTCATGCGCCGCGCGACCGGGCGGCCGATCGTGATCGGATTCATGGGGGGTTACCACGGGGAAGCCGGCACCGCCGGCGCGATCGGCGCCGAGACGAGCGACCTCTCCTACGGGTACCGGGCGCTGATGCCCGGCTTCGTGCACGTGCCCTACCCCAACCCCTACCGCACACCGTTCGCGGCCCGGCCCGGCGGCACCGGCGACGGCACGGTCGACTACCTGCGTGACTTCCTGCTGCACCACGCGATCGATCCGCGTGAGGTCGCCGGCTTCATGATCGAGCCGGTGATGGGCTCGGGCGGATGCGTCGCCCCGCCAGAGACGTTCTGGCCGGCGCTCACCGACCTCTGTCGCGAGTTCGACTTCCTGCTGTGCGCCGACGAGGTGAAGACCGGGTTCGGCCGAGCGGGCACGATGTTCGCCGTCGAGCGGTTCGGGGTCGAGCCCGACCTGCTGGCCCTCGGGAAATCGATGGGGGGCGGCGTGATGCCGATCGGCGCGCTGCTCGGCACCGAGGCCTCGATGGACTTCGACGACGTCTCGACCGGCTCGACGTGGTCGTGGCTGCCGGCGGCGTGCGCCGCGGCGCTCGCGACGCTGGACGTGTTCGAACACGAGCCGATCCTCGAGAACGTGATGGCCCTGGAAGCCGCGGGTCTCGAGGGGCTCCGGGGGCTCGTCGATCGGTACGAGGCCATCGGCGACGTCCGCGCGACCGGCTGCTTCATGGCGGTCGAGTTCGTGAGGGACCGCGAGACGAAGGAACGCGACCTCGAGCTCCAAGAACGGGTCGCGTGGGGGTGCGTGCGTCGCGGCCTGCTGATCGACCCGTCGACGACGTCGCTCAACATCCAGCCGTCGCTCGTGATGCCGGTCGAGGAGATGTCGACCGTGTTCGGCATCCTCGACGAGTCGATCGCAGAGGCCGTCGGATCGCGGGCGTGAACGACGCCGACGCCCGTGCGTGGGTCTCACGGGAACTGCTCGACCTCGTCGCGATCCATTCCCCGTCCGGGAAGGAGCACGACGCCGTCGATCACCTCGAGGCTCGTTGCGCGGCGTGGGGCCTGCCGGTCGAGCGCCTGCCGGTGGACGGCGCCGCCGACGACCTCGTGATCGGATGGCCGGCCCAGCCATCGCTGCTGCTCACCGCGCACATCGACACGATCACCCCGACCTGGCCCTGGGACGCTGCCCTCGACGGCGACCTCGTCCGCGGGCTCGGTGCCGGTGACTGCAAAGGATCGGTGATCGCGTTCGCGCTCGGCATGCTGCTCGCGGCCGAACGGGGGGTCGACCTCGCGTCTGCCCCGGTCGCGCTCGGCGTCTGCGTCGACGAGGAGCTGCTGGGCCGCGGATCGATCGTGATGGCCGAGGCACTCCGTCCGACGTGGGTGATCGCGGGGGAACCGAGCCGGCTCGAGCTCGGTGTCGCCGAGGCGGGCTTCGTCGATGCGATCTGCGAGGTGCACGGCCGGTCCGCCCACGGATCGTTCCCCGAGCGCGGGGACAACGCGATCGAGAAGGCTGCGCGGCTCCTGTTGGCGGTTCACGACGAGCCCTTCACCGAAGTTGAGCACCCCCTGCTCGGCCGGAACGTGCCGGGCACGCTGTGGATCGAGGGCGGCGGCGAACTGCACGTCGTGCCCGACCGGGCGAGGGTTCGCATCGAGATCCGAGTGGTGCCGGGGGGTCCGGCGGCCCGTGCGATCGAGTCGAGGCTTCGCGCCCTCGCCGCCGAACACGATGCCGACGTGGAGCTCGTGGAGGCGAGCGTGGAGCCGTTCGAGACGCACCCGGACGCGCCGGTCCTCGACGCGCTGCTTCGGGCGAGCGAGGAGGTGTCGGGGTCGCGGGCGCCGACGGTCGGCGTGCCCGCGTGGACCGATGCCCACAACTTCGTGGAGCTCGCAGGCTCTCAGGCGGTCGTGTGGGGACCCGGTGACTTCGGGCTCGCCCACGACGCCGACGAGGCGATCGCGATCGACGAAGTGGTCGTCGCCGCCCGCACGATCGAGACCCTGCTCGGTCGCCTCGATGGGTGGGCAGCGTGATCCCCCTCGACCGGTTCGACGAGCTCGCCGCTGACCTCAATCATCCGGAGGGCGTGGCGTGGAACCCCTTCGACGGGAAGGTCTACGCGGGCGGGGAGGGCGGCGAGATCTACGCGGTGGCGCTCGACGGCGACGTGACGCAGGTGGGCTCGACCGGCGGCTCGATGCTCGGCGTCACGGTGGACGGGCGTGGGCGCGTGTACGCCTGCGACGCCGGGAAGGGCGAGATCGCCCGGTGGGATCCGGCCAGCGGAGCGCTCTCGACATACAGCCGCGGTGTCGGCGGCGACGACATGGACTGCCCGAACGTCGCGGTGTTCGGCCCTGACGGCTGCCTCTATGTGACGTGTTCGGGCGAGGACGGCAGGCCCGAGATCGTCCGTTTCTCGCCCGGAGGCGAGCACGCGGAACGCTGGTCCGACGAGGTGCCAGGCTACCCGAACGGCGCGCTGGTGACGGCCGACGGCGACGCGCTGGTCGTCGTCGAAGCGCACGAACAGCGCGTGGTGCGCGTGCCGATCCTCGCCGACGGCTCGGCTGGGCCGCCGACGGTCGTCGCCGAGATCCCCGACACCGACCCCGACGGGATCGCGCTCGCCATCGATGGCTCGTACTGGGTCACGCTCTACCGCCCCGACGGGCTCGTGCGGATCGACCCGGACGGCGTCGTCGACCTCGTGGTCGACGACCACCTCGCCTCGACGTTCGACGCGCCGACGAACATCGCGTGGGTGGGTGAGCGCCTCGATCGCGCGGTGGTCGCGAACGTCGGGGACACGTTCCTATTGATCGCCGACGTCGGAGTCGCCGGCATCCCGCTCCACCTTCCCACGCTCGACTGATCCCCGCCGTTCGGTGTCTCTCGCGAGCGGACCAACGGCCGATGGACCGAGGGACCCGGCCCTCGGTGGCATGCCGGCTCGCCTCCTCCGGAAGGGTTCCCCCGACATGTCGAACACTGACCTCGCGGCCGTGATCATCGCGTTGGCCGTGATCGTGCTCTCGGCGCATCTCCTCGGTCACCTCTTCGAGCGGCTCCACCAACCCCGGCTCGTCGGCGAGATCCTCGCGGGTGTGCTGCTCGGGCCTTTCGTGTTCGGGCGCGTCGCGCCTGAGGCCTCGGAGGCGCTGCTCGGCACCGAGGGGAGCACCACCGCGACGGTCCTCGGCTTCACCTACTGGCTCGGTCTGCTGCTGCTTCTGTTCATCTCTGGCACCGAGGTCCGCCGGGTGCTCAGTCAAGAGAACCGCAAGCCCACTGCGTGGATCCTCGCGGTGGGCACCCCGCTTCCCTTCTTCATCGCCCTCGGCATCGGCACGATGCTCCCGCTCGACCGGTTGATGGGCCCCGAGTCGGACGAGACGTCGGTGATCCTCGTCCTCGCGATCGCCGTGGCCGTCACGTCGATCCCGGTGATCTCCCGCATCTTCTTCGACCTACGGATCCTGCACACGCGCTTCGCGAGCATCGTCCTCGGCACCGCGCTGCTCGAGGACATCGCGCTGTGGACCGTGCTCGCCGTCGCGACGGCCCTCGCAACCACGACCGAGGTGGGGCGCGACCTCGCCGGCTCCGTGACCGAGCACGTCGGCGCCACCCTGCTGTACATGGGCGCGGGGCTCTTCCTGTTCCCGCTGCTCCTCAAACGCCTGCATCGCGCCCGATGGAACGTGATCGCGCACGCCTCCCCGGTCGGGTACGCCCTGATCGTGCTCCTCGCGTACGCGGCCGTCGCCGCGCTCCTCGAGGTGAACCTCGTCTTCGCGGCCTTCCTCGCCGGCTTCGGGCTGGATCGTGCTTGCGAGCGTCGCGTTCGAGGCCGGCATCATCAATGGCGCCTTCTTCGACGCTCGTCCTCACGGCCGTGCTGACGTCGCAGTTCGCCGGATGGTGGCTCGGCCATGTGCTGCGGCGCGGCTGGCCGCTGTTGCGCGACGACGTCGACGACGTCGTGCCGCAGCGCCCCGAGGTGTTCGTGGCGGCCGAGGGCGACCTCGCGGTCACCGACGAGCCACGCCCGGCCGCGGGGGACGACGCCACACCGCCGCCCCGGATCTGAGCGACCGCCCCGAACCCAATCAGGCAGCCGATGCCGTCACGAGCGCCTCGAGCTTCGTGGTCGTGTTCCAGTTGCGGATCGTCATGTTCTGGTACATCGGCATGGCCACCACCCGCGAGAGCCGACTCTGGGTCGCGCGGCTCGTGAGCCGCCAGTGGTAGAGGACGCCGCTGCCCGCTGCGGCGGCGTCCACTCCTTGCTTCAGCGGCACGTCTCGCAGCGCGACCGTCGCCGTCAGTGGCGGCTTCAAGAAGATCACGTCGTAGCGGTACTTCGCTGGATCGCGACCGAACCCCGGCGGCGCGTTCGCGACGACGGACCGCATCTGGCTCGCGCTCCGCACTACGACGCTCGCGTCGTAGTGAACGAAGCTCGCTCTGAGCATCGACTCGATCTCGGCGGTGAGGGTGGCACGGCTCGCGCGAGCGGCGCTGAAGACGACGTTGCCGCTCTGGATGTAAGTCGACACGTCCTCGAACCCGTGATCGACGAAGCACCCCTCGAGGGCGGGCATCCGGATCAGGTTCTTCCCGCCGACGTTGATGCCGCGCAGCAGCGCCACGTACCTCGCCACGATCGACAGCCTAGCGGGCGGACCGCGCGTGGCCGTCTCGATAGGGTGAACCCCGATGAAGGTGACCGAGCATCTTGCCACGGCTTCGGAGCCGATGATCAGCGTCGAGATCATCCCGCCTCGCCGCGGCGGCGACGTCCGCCGCATCTACGACGCCGTCGGGTCCGTGATGTCGTTCCGCCCTCCGTTCATCGACATCACCAGCCACGCGGCGGAGGCGCGCTGGGAGCAGCTGGCCGACGGCACATGGCGCCGACGCGTGACCCGAAAGGCGCCAGGCACGTTCGGGCTGTGCGCGGCGATCAAGCATCGGTTCGGTGTCGACCCGGTGCCCCACCTGCTCTGCAACGGCTTCACCCGAGAGGAGACCGAGGATGCGCTGATCGAGCTTCACTACCTCGGCATCGAGAACGTGCTCGCGATCCGAGGCGATGGCGAGCCACGCGAGCCGGCCGGCGCTCGCACGATCAATGGCTCCGCTCTCGACCTCGTTCACCAGATCGCGGATATGAACGCCGGCCGGTACCTGGAGCCGCTCGACGAGGCCACGCCCACCGACCTGTGCGTCGGTGTCGCTGCCTACCCTGAGAAGCACGTCGAGGCGCCGAACCTCGAGTGGGACATCGACGTACTGATCGAGAAGCAGCGCGCAGGCGCCGATTACGCCGTCACCCAGCTGTTCTACGACAACGACGTCTACCTCCGGTTCGTGAAGACCGCGAGGGAGCGTGGCGTCACGATCCCGATCGTGCCCGGCCTCAAGATCCTCACTCGAGCGACGCAGGTGCGGTCCGTGCCGGCGACCTTCGGGGTCGACGTGCCGCCCGAGCTCGCGAGCGAGGTCGCGGCGGCGCCCGATGACGCGCGCATGATCGGGATCCGGTGGACGGCGCAGCAAGTGCTGGGGCTGTTCGAGCACGGCGTGCCGTCGGTCCACGTCTACGTGATGCAGGACACCCGCCCATTCATGGAGATGATGGGGCTGCTGCGCGGATCGATCTGACGGCGCCGGTCGACTACGGGTGCGGTGTGGTGCTCCGCGGTCGGTGTAGACTGTCGACACTTGGAATCCACGCTCGCTGATCTCGAGATCGCGACGTTCGCGGTCGACGAGGTCGTCGAGGGGACCCAGACAGGGTGGAGCGCCGGGCGTCTCACGCTCGCGCTACCGCAGCTCGCGGTCGGAGCCGGCTCACTGCCGGCGCTGGCGGAGGCCACGGTCGAGGTCGTCCGTCCCGGCGATCCCGTCCGCATCTCGAACGTCCTCGATGTCGTGCTGCCCACTGCCCGGGTCGCCGACGCACGCCTGCATCGACTCCGGGGCGTCGCGGTGCTCACCGTCTGCGACTGGAGAGCCGCCGGATACGCGGATGCGGAGGACCTTCCCGACTCGCTCGTCGACATGTCCGGGCCGGGTGCCGATCGGAGCCCGTGGGGCGCGACGACGAACGTGGTCCTGCGATGCGTGCCCGCGCTCGGAGCCGGCGTGGCCGAGGCCGACCGCGCGGTGAGGGAACTCGCCGTCGCCGTCGGGATCGCGCTTGCGGCGTGCACGGCCGGAGCCTCCGCGTCCGATGTTCGCGCGGTCGGTTCGCTCCCCCCGGCCGACGCCGCATTGCCGGCGATCGCGGTGGTCCTGCAGGTCGCATCGGAAGGACCGCTGCTCGACACGTTCCTTGACGGCCTGCCGCTGGGCGTGTTCGAGCCGCGCGTCCTCGATGAGCATGTGTTGCACGAGGGGCGGCTGACCAACGGTGCGTACGACTGGGCGGGCGTCCGCAACGTGACCGCGGTGTACCAGGACCCGGCCGTGATCCGGGAGCTGCGGGCGCGGCATGGGACCGATGCTCGGTTCGTCGGCGTCGTGCTCGCGCCGGGCTACCTCGACGGTGCGGAGCAGAAGCGGCTGGCGGCCGAGGCGTCGGCAGAGCTCGTCGCCGGACTCGGCGCGGACGGCGTGGTCTGCACGACGTTCTCGAGCGGAAACTCCCACACCGACACGATGCTCACGGTCCAGGCGTGTGAGCGACGGGGCATCGGCACCGCGGCGCTCGTGTGCGAGACGAACGGCGGCCTCACCGACCACGTGCCCGAGGCCGACTGCCTCGTGAGCACGGGGAACGAGGACGAGCTCGTCGACGCGTGGATCCCCGAACGGGTGATCGGCGAGGAACACGCCCGCGTCGGCGAGCGCGTGCCAGCCGTGCACTACCTCGGCGGCCTCGTGCAGACCGGTGATGCTCGATGGACGGCGGTGCCGGCATGAGGGTCGTCCACTACGTGAACCAGTTCTTCGCCGGGCTCGGCGGTGAGGAGGCTGCGGGGCACGGCCCCGTCCGCCTCGACGGTCCGCAGGGGCCGGGGCGGGGTCTCGCCGCCGCGGGCCTCACCGTCGACGTCACGCTCGCCTGCGGTGACGATCACTTCGGCGAGCACGAGGCCGAGGCGTTGGCCATGCTGCTCGGGTGGCTCGACGAGCTCGAACCCGACGTGCTCGTCTGCGGGCCGTCGTTCGGCTCGGGCCGGTACGGCTACGCCTGCGGCGTGCTCGCGCGGGAGGCAGGTCGCCGTGGCGTGTCCGTCGTCGCGGCGATGACCCCGGACTCGCCGGGGGTGCTCGCCGCCGAGGGGGCCGCGTACATCGTGCCGACCGGCTCGAACGTGGCGGGCATGCGTGAGGCGCTGCCCGTCGTCGCCTCGCTCGCGTCCCGGCTCGCGGCCGGCGAGCCCGTCGGCGGGCCCGACGACGAGGGGTATCTGCCTCGTGGTCTGCGCGTGAACGCGCTCGCCGACCGATCGGGTGCCGAACGAGCGGTCGACCTGCTGCTCGCCAAGCTCGCCGGCGACATGCGGACCGAGGTGGCGCCCAGCGGCGATCCGGTGCCACCTGCACCGCCGGTCGCCGACCTCGGGTCGCTGCGGCTGGCCCTCGTGACCGAGGCGGGGTGCGTGCCGCGGGGCAACCCCGACCGGCTGCCGACGCGTCACGGGAACGTGTGGCTGCGCTACGACCTGAGTGGCGCCGCCACCCTCGCCGCCGGTGACTACGAGTCGGTGCACGCCGGGTTCGACACGTCGGCCGCGAACGAAGATCCGAACCGGCTCGTGCCGCTCGACGCCGTGCGCCAGCTCGAGCGTGAGGGCGCGATCGGCGAGGTGCACGACGCGTTCTATACGACGAGCGGCGTCGACACCCCGGTGGCGGTGGCCGCGCGACACGGGCAGGAGATCGCCGCCGAGCTGCGCGAGGCGCAGGTCGGGGCGGTGATCCTGACCGGCACCTGAGGGACCGGCACGCGCTGCGGGGCAGTGCTGGCGAAGGAGTTCGAGCGAGAGGGCATCCCGACCGTGTTCGTGACAGCGTTGCCGACGATCGCGCGGATGGTGGGAGCGAACCGCATCGTGCGGGGTATCGCGATCACCAATCCGACGGGCGATCCGTCGCTCACCTCCCATGGCGAGGGAGCGCTGCGACTCGCTCTCGTCCGACGGGCGCTCGAGTTGCTCGCGACCGAGGTCGAGCCCCGAACGGTCTGGGAGGTCACGCCGTGACCCGTCGTGCCGCGGTGACGTCGGCCTCGTTCGTGCTCGAGCACGTGCCCGATCTCGTCCGGTACGGCTCGAAGCCGGCGCGCGAGCCGGAGCAGCTCGAAGCGCTCACCGCGGGGCTGCGCTCGTTCGACGAGGCCGTCTCCTACCCGCCGAACCAGGTCTTCATCGGGAACCTCGCTCCGGCCACCCTCTGGGATGTGTCTCGGGAGTGGTGGCGGCATCCGGTCGAATCGGCGACGCCTTCTGGCCCGTCGGGGGATGTGATGGACCAGCAGCACTTCTACGAGCTGCTTGCCGAGGTCGATCAGTTCGAGCTGGTGCGGCTGGGTGCCGAGCCCGAGCCGGGCCAACTCTCGCTGCGGCGAGCCGACGAGGTCGTTGGTGCGTTCGCGGGCGACCACGAGCAGGACGAGACGCTCACCCCCCGGGTGCTCCTCGAGAACCTGTCGATCAAGGCCAGCGGGGTACACGCGTTGCGCCACCTGCTGGAGACCACCGGCGTCGACCCGGCGTCGATCACGCACGCGATCGGGTGCGGCGAGGAGGCGGTGGGCGATCGCTACCAGCGAGGTGGTGGCAACGTGGCGAAGGCGATCGCCGAGCACTGCGGACTCCCCCGCGCGAGCGGCGTCGACGTCAAGTCGTTCTGCGCCGCGCCGGTACACGCCTTCGTGGTCGCCTCGGCGTTGATCGAGGCGGGCATCGAGGATCGCGTGGTCGTCGTGGCCGGGGGCTCCATGGGCAAGCTCGGCATGAAGTTCGAGGGGGCCCTCGCGAAGGGGTTCCCGGTGATCGAGGACGTGCTCGCCGGCATGGCCGTGCTGCTCGAGCTCGCCGACGGCTCCAACGGCCCGATTTTGCGGACCGACGCCGTGGGACGCATGCCGGTGGAAGCGGGCTCGGCACCTCAGGCGCAGTTGGAGGCGCTCGTGGGGGCGCCGCTCGACGCGATGGGAGTCGGGATCGCCGACGTCGACGTCTACGCCACGGAGATCCACAACCCCGAGATCACCGAGCCGCAGGGAGGGGGCGACGTGCCCGACCGCAATTACAAGATGCTGGCCGGCCTCGGCGTCGTCCGAGGCGAGTTGGACCGTGCCGACATCGCCACGTTCGCCCGCGCCCACGGCATGCCGGGGTTCGCCCCGACGCAGGGCCACATCGCGAGCGCCGTGCCGTGGATCCCGCACGCGCTGGCAGACATGCGTGCCGGAGGAGTGCATCGAACGATGCTGATCGCGAAGGGGTCGCTGTTCCTGGGCCGCCTCACACGGCTGTGGGACGGCGCCTCCGTGACCCTCGAGTCCTAGTCGGAAGCAGGCGGAAGAGGAGACGACGACATGATCGAAGCCACCGTCGTAACGTTCGGTGATCTCGTCCGCGAGGGCGAGGTCCTCGTCGACATCTGGGGCCCGCAGTGCCAGCCATGCCTCGCATCGATGCCCGCCGTCGAGGCGCTCGAGGGAACCTACGGCGATCGCGTGCGGTTCGTCACGGTGAACGCGCCCGACAACCGGAAGATCTGCCGCGACCTGCGGGTCGCCGGCCTGCCCGCCTACCTCACGATGCGTGACGGGGTCGAGGTCGAGCGCCTCACGAGCAACAGCACGACGCCCGAGCAGATCGAGGCGGCGATCGTGCGACTGATGAACGGCGCGCCCGCGGTGGGCCCGCCTGTTCCCGAGCATCTGAGGGGGTGAGACGAACATGGACCTACGAGGCAAGACGGTCGTGGCCCTCGGCGAGCGCGACAGCGTGCCCGGCGAGGCGATCGCCGAGGTGGCGAAGAGTGCCGGCGCCGAGGTGATCGAGGTGCGCACGGAGTGCTTCGTCTGAACGGCCTCGGGCGCCATGGACCCGGAGAACCAGGCGCTGATCAAGCGGATCGTCGAGGAGCGCGGCGCCGAGGACATCGTGGTGATGCTCGGCGCGGCGGACGCGGAAGCGGTCGAGGTGGCCGCCGAGACCGTCCGTGACGGCGATCCGGCCTGGGTGGGTCCGTTGGCCGGGGTCCAGTTGGGACTCCCCGTGCTGCACGTGTTCGAGGACGAGGTGAAGGAACAGGCCGACGACGACGTCTACGAGGCGCAGATCGGCTTCTTCGAGATGACCCTCGACGTCGACGAGGTGAGGGACGCCATGCGGCGTGCCCGTGGTGAGACGTGACTGCGTACCACACCGTCGTCGCGGCCCGCGTCGGTGAGGAGTTCCTGGCGATCGCGGACCTCGGCGTGCGGCGCCCCGTTGCGTCGCCCGGCGTTGGCGTGATCGATCGCCTGGGCTCGCTCGACGGGGGTCGCCCGACATAGGCTGTCCGAGGACACGGAGGGCCTCGCCGATGGAAGACCGGCACGCGATCGACGTCCATCCCGACGACTGCCCGGAGTGCCTCCGCATGATCGAGGCCGGCGAAGGGGAGCCGGAATACGAGCACTTCCGGCGACGGAGCTCGAAGTCCGAATGGCGCTCGAGCGTCTGGACACGTATCGGCGGACGTCGCACCAAGTGGTTCGATCGCCACCCCGAGGATCGGCGATACTAGGCCGGTTCCTCCTAGCGACGAGCCTCGATCTCGAGCCCGGCGCTCGACGGCGCGGCGAGCGTCTGATCGCCTGAATCGAGGCGAGCCTCGAGGGAACCGGTCGGCGTCAGGAGCTGCCAGGACGTCCGACGGCATCTCGCCCCAACGTCGGTCTCCTTCGTTCCCTTCGTCCACGACATCGATCCGCCGGGATCGAAGAACGGCGCCGCGATGTCACCCGTGACCTCGGCGGAGGTGGGGGCGAGGAACAGCGACGGCTCGTCGGCGATCGCCACCACGAAGTGCACGACGTCGGCGACCCCCACCGTCTCGAACGCCTGGAACAGGAAGATGTGGTCGCGGCCCTCGCGTCCGGCCACGATCAGATACCCGCCGCCACCGCCGGTGGCCTGGGTGCTGGTGAGCACCTTCCCGGGATCGCATGGGTTGCCGTAGACGCAGTCGTTGCCCGTGTACCGGGTCCGTTCGATCGTGGCGCGCACGTGCGTGATGTTCACCTCGTCGGGGAACTGGGGGTCGACGTAGCCTGGGAGGAACGTCATCGTCCCCCGCAGCACGCCTCGTCGGGTCGATCGCGTCGAGAGCACCTCGTCGGTCCTGGGGCAGCGGAGCTTCGACGTGCGCATCGCGCTCAGGTCTTCCAGATCCATGAAGATCGCGCCGTACGCAGGGATCAATCCGGTGTCGAGGCCGACCTGCCGCAGCTCGCCGTTGAAGGCGAATGCCTCCGCGCCCAGATCGAACTCCCAGATGTGCGCCTGCATCGGGCGTTGTCCGGTCGCCGCTCGCCGCGACGCGATGATCCTCATGCCCGGGTCGTTCGGGGGCGAGCCCGGACCCGGGTCGAACTGGGACACCTCGATCTCCCAGTCGTAGGGGGAGCCGTCGACCGAGAACGGCCTGGTCGTGAGGGACGTCGAGGTGGCGCCGCGGTGCCCCTGCGCGCCCGGCCATCGTCGAGCGCGCGACCGAGGAGCCGCCGCTCCTGGGTGAGAGCGGAGGCGGCCAGCGCCTCGGTCGAGACGATGGACATGGCGACGACGATCACGAGCACGACACGCGGTGCACGCGCGATGAGCTTCCCCCCGGATGTCCGTTCCCCGACTGCTACCGGCGTCCGGGGTCGCGATCGGGGAGCCTCGGGGTCTCGGGTTCGGCGGCTCGCCCACCGACCGTCCCGCTCGATCCGGGCCGCTTGCCGATGTCGACGACCTCCGTGGGTGCCACGGTGTCGATAGCCGGCCGGTGAGCTGGAAGGAGGTCGCTGATGCTTTACGACGTGACGATCAAGGAGGAGCCCGACGAGCTCGTGGCGTCGATCCGCACCCGGATCAGACCCGAGCGCATCGGCGATGTGATTCCCGACGCGTTCGAACGGCTGATGGGATGCGTCGGACCGGTCGGGTACGGCAACGGCATGCCCGGCATCGTGATGCACGAGATGCGTGAGCCCGAGGTGGCCGACATCGAGGTCTTCATGCCGGTCGCAGACCGGTTCGACCCGCCAGAGGGGGTGGAGGTGACGACCCTGCGCGGCGGGACCATGGCCGCGACCGTGCACACCGGTCCCTACGACGCCTCGGGTGCGGCGTACGAGGCACTGAACGAGTGGATCGACGAGCACGGCCGGCAGATCGTCGGACCGCCCCGCGAGCACTACCTGAACGATCCGCACGTGGTCGGCATGGATCGGGCGGAGACGGAGATCGAGGTCCCGCTCGCCTGAAGGCCCGCGAGGGGCTCAGCCGGTGATCGGGCGATCCGGCGGCGGCAGCGCAGGGGCGGCGTGCTCGTCGTACCAGCTGCCGCCGCCCAGCTCGCCGCCGTCGACGATCAGGGTCTGGGCCGTGATGAACCTGGCGTCGTCGCTCGCCAGGAACAGCACCGCCATCGCCTGGTCGCGGGGCGTGCCTGCGTATCGCAGCGGGATCTTCGCGAGGTAGCGGCGCGCGAGCTCGCGTTCGGCTGGATCCTCGGCCATCTCGCCTTCCGCCTCCGGCGTGATCGTCTCGCCGGGGGCGACGCAGTTCGCCCGGATCCCGTGGTGGCCGACCTCATGGGCGAATGCCTTCGTGAGCGCCACGAGCGCTGCCTTCGAGGCGTTGTAGATCGACTCCGGTGACTCGTTTCGGAACGCGTTCGCGCTCGCGATGTTGACGATCGCCCCCGGAGAGCCGCGATCGACCCAGTGACGGCAGGCTCCCTGCATCGTGAGCATCGGCGCGCGCACGTTCACCGCGAACGTCGCGTCGAAATCGCCTGCGCCGACGTCGAGGGCGGCGCCGTCGGGCTGCAGGCCCGCATTGTTCACGAGCACATCGACCCCGCCGAACGCCTCGACCGTGGCGGTGACGACGCCGCGCGGGCCGTCGATCGTGCCGAGGTCGGCCTCGTGCGTGGTGAGCCGGTCGGCATGGGGATGCTCGGCAGCGAGGGCTGCCAGCCCCTCGGCGAGCACGTCGGTCGCGAGCACCGTGGCTCCCTCGTCGAGGAACGCGTCGACGATCCCGCGTCCGATGCCGCGCGACGCGCCGGTCACGATCACCCGTCGTCCCTCGAACCGCATCTGTCGTCGCTCCTTCCCGTGGTCAGGCGCTCGCGGTCACGAGCGCGATCGTCGCTTGCTCGATCGTCGTGTCGTCGAGATCGACGCCGAGCCCGGGTCCGTCGGGGACCCGCACGAGACCATCCTGCCCCGTGCGGATCGGCATGCGCACGCCGTGCTCGAACGGCTCAGGCGGCACGGCCTGCTCGAAGTAGCTCGTGCGGCCGAACGCGAGCGCCACGTGCAGCCTGATCGCGCACGTCGAGGCCCACGCGATCGCCCCCGCCGTGGATCGGTTCCGCTACACGGCACGGTCCGACGAGGTGTTCACGCTTCGATCGTTCCCCACGCCGACTTGTCGATGGTCAACAGTCGACATCCACGTGCTACGCTCCGCGACATGAGCGAGCCATCCGCCACCCTTCGGCCCCTCCAGGCGCCTCGCTCCCTGGCCGAGGACGCCGCCGACCGGATCCGCGAGCAGATCCTCGACGGCGGGTTCAAGCAGGGCGAGCATCTCGTCGAGGCGAAGATCGCGGAGCAGCTCAACATCAGTCGTGGCCCGGTCCGCGAGGCGTTCAAGCTGCTGCGAGCCGAGGGCCTCCTCAAGGAGGAACCGCGACGCGGCACGTTCGTCGTGAGCCTCACGGCCCAAGACGTGCGCGAGATCTACGGGCTCCGGGCCGCGCTCGAGGGCAGGGCCGGTCGCATGATCGCACAGGCCAACGATCCCACCACGCTCGCACGGCTCCGCGCGCTCGCCGACGAGATCGACCGAGCGGTCGATGCCGGCGACGCCGTCGCCGCGAGCCGAGCCGACCTGGCGTTCCACGAGGGGTTGTGCGAACTCTGCGGCAACACCCGCATCCACGAGGTCTTCATGCGGTACGTGCCCACCCTTCGGGGGTTGCTGCGCCTCGACGAGCAGGTGCTGCGGTCGCTCGACGAGATCTCGCGTCAGCACCGCCCGTTCGTGGACGCCCTCGAGGCAGGCGACGAGGAACTGGTCGCCCGACTGCTGAACGAGCACGCGGAGCACGCCGGAGAGCTGATCGCCGGGGTGCTCGCCTCGAACGACTGAACCTCGCACTCGTTGAGCTTCCCTCTCGTACGGATGAGTGAACGACCCGGGGAGTCTGGCAGCTACGGTCAACGGTTGACAATCTGCAACCCAGACCGCTACGGTCGCCAGGCGGGTCAGTCGGGTCTCGTCGACGATACGGAGGGGTACTGATGACGCGGAACCGGATCCTGCCCGGCCTGGCGGTCGTGGCGACCTTGTCTCTCGTGGCGGTGGCCTGCGGGAGCGGCGACGAGCCCGAGCCCGGCGGTGACGCCAGCTCGGCACCGGCCGATCCAGCCGACATCACCGGCACGATCCGCCTCTATTCCTACTCCGACGGCTTCGATCCCGACTACATGGAGACGTTCTTCGAGACCTACCCCAACATCGAGGTCGAGACCGCCGGGTTCGGCAGCAACGAGGAAGCCGTCGCCAAGATCCAGGCTGGATTCGAAGCCGACGTCGTCAACAGCTGCGTCGACGAGGCCACGCTCGAGATGGTGAACAAAGGCATGTACCAGCCGCTCGACGAGACTCGCCTCGAGAACTGGGACGACATCTGGCCGGGCATGAAGGAACTACCGGGCGTGGTCGTCGACGGCGAGATCTTCATCGTGCCTGTCGATGCCGGTACTGCCGGGATCATGTACAACGCCGATGAGATCACGACCCCGCCCACGTCGTGGACGGACCTGTTCGACCCGCAGTACGCGGGCCGCGCTTCGCTCGAGGATCTCGCGATCACCGCGCTTGACGTCGGGGCGCTCGCCAACGGCATCGAGAACCCGCTCGAGATGACGCCCGACCAGCTCGAGATGGTCACGCAGTACCTGATCGACCATCGCGACCAGTTCCGCACGTTCTGGAAGGGCGAGGCCGACGTCAAGGCGCAGTTCAAGTCGGGCGAGATCGTGATCGCGAGCGGGTATCCGGGCACGGCGAAGTCACTTCGCAAGGAAGGCGTGAACGTGCAGTTCGCCGCCGCCGAGGAGGGCCAGATGCTCTGGACCTGCGGCTACGGCATCAGTCCGGACATCGCCGAGGAGAACGTCGATGCCGCGTACGCGCTGCTGAACTGGTACACGAGCCTGCCGCCGCAGGTGTACGCGGCGACCAACTGGAGCTATCTCACCTCGAACATGGGGATCATCGATGCGGTGCCGGCGAAGGTCGTCGAGGAAGCCTCGCTGGACTCGCTGTTCACCCTCGACAACGCGATCCCAGCCAGTCCGCCCGACGACCGCGCGTCATGGGTCGCGGCGTGGACCGAGGTGAAGGCGTCGTAGTGGCGAGCCAGGCGGTCGAGCGCGCGGGATACGCTCTCGGCGACACGGCCGCCGCGGCTCGGTGGCGTCGTCGCCAAGCCCTCAACGCGTGGGGGTGGCGCGGTTTCCTTGCGCTGGTCGGGTTGATGCTCTTCGGCCCCCTCGTGATCCTCGTGCTGTTCTCGTTCAACGACTCGAACGTGCTCGCGTTCCCCCTCGAGGGTGTGACGACGAAGTGGTACTCGGAGGCGCTCACCGATCCGACCCTGCGCAAGGCGCTCGGCAACTCGTTCTCGGTGGCGTTCGTCGTGGCGCCGCTCTGTCTCGTGCTCGGCACGCTGTCCGCCTTCGGGCTTACGAGGTTCCGCTTCCGTGGGCGGGGGGTGATCGGCGGCCTCGTCGGTGCGCCGCTGGTGCTGCCGTGGCTGATCATCGGTATCGCGGCTTTGATGGGCTACGCCCGCGCCGACATCGACCTCAGCCTCAAGACCGTGATCGCGACGCAGACCGTCTGCACGTTCCCGCTCGTGACCGCGATCGTGGCCGCACAGCTCTTCCGCTTTCAGAAGGTGCAGGAGGAGGCTGCGATCGACCTGGGATGCTCGCGCCTGCAGGTGCTGCGATACATCATCCTGCCGCACATCGGGCCTGCGCTCGCCGCGGCCGGCATCTTCGCGTTCGCGTGGTCGTTCAACAACTACGAGATCAGCGCCTTCACGCTCGGCTTCCAACAGACGTTCCCGGTGTGGGTGTACTCGAGCGTGCGCAACCCCGATCACACCGCCATCGTGAACGCGATCTCCGCGTTGATCTCCATCGCCCAGGTCGTGTTGATCTGGTTCGCGTTGAAGCTGATGCGCATACGCAGCGGCGATCAGGCGACGAAGGATCTGATCGCCGGCACCGAGGCCGTTGCCGCGGGGGCGAGGACGTAGGCCATGGCGGAACTGCAGGAGACGCTCGGCGTCGGGATCGGCACGGCCGACGAAACCCGACGCGCTCGGCGGGGCCCTCGACGGCCCGGCGGGGCACGCGGCGCGTTCGGCATCCTGTTCGCGCCCGTGACCCTGCTGATCGTGCTGTTCCTCGTGCCCTTCCTGATCATGGTGCAGATGAGCGTCGTGAAGTTCCCGCCGCGCGTCGACAGCGGCTACACGCTCGACCACTACGTCGAGGTGCTGACGAACCCGTTGAACCCGCACATCGCCTGGACGACGTTCACGATCGCGACCACGGCGATGATCGTGATGCTGCTGGTCGCGATCCCGCTCGCGTACTTCATGGTCTTCAAGGCCGGGAAGTGGGAGCTGTTCCTGCTGCTCGCGCTCGTGCTCGCCGACGAGCTTGCCCCGGTCGTGAAGGTCTACGCCTGGCAGGTGATCCTCGGCCGCAACGGCATCCTGAACTGGTTGATCCCCGGGCCGCCGGTGGAGTGGCTGCTGTACAGCCAGTTCGCGGTGATCCTCACCCTGTCGACCACGTACATCACGTACACGACGATCCCGATCTACGCCGCGATGAAGGCGATCGAGCCGGCCACGTTCGAGGCCGCGACCGACCTCGGCGCCGGCTGGTGGCAGCAGGCCCGCAAGATCCTGATCCCGCTGGCGGCGCCCGGCATCTTCGTCGCGATGATCCTCGTCTACATCCCGATGCTCACCGACTTCGTGACCTCCGACATCGTCGGCGGCACAGGGTCGTACATGATGGGCCAGCGGGTGCGCGACCTGATCTTGGGCCAAGGGGACTGGGGTGCCGGCTCCGCTTTGAACTTCCTCCTGCTCGCGATGTCGGTGTTGCTGGCGCTCGTCGCCTACCGGCTCGCCCGACTGAACAGGATCGAAGCATGACCGCGATGACGCATGATGCCCCTGACCGCGCGGGTGAGATCGTCGTCGAGCAGGTCACGAAGCGTTTCGGCGACATCGTCGCCGTGAACGACGTCACGATCACGATCCCCGGCGGCGAGTTCTTCTCGATGCTGGGCCCGAGCGGGTGCGGCAAGACGACGACCCTTCGCATGATCGCCGGGTTCGAGGCGCCCGACGCCGGACGCATCGTGCTGCAGGGCGCCGATGTGACGCACGTGCCGCCGCCGAAGCGGAACGTGAACATGGTCTTCCAGGCCTACGGGCTGTTCCCGCACATGACGGTGGGGGAGAACGTCGCGTTCGGTCCGAAGATCAAGAAGTGGTCTCGCGAGGAGACGCGTCAGCGTGTCGCGGAGGCGATCCGCACGGTGCGCCTCGACGGTTTCGAGGACCGCCGCCCTGGTCAGCTCTCCGGCGGTCAGCAGCAGCGGGTCGCGCTCGCCCGCGCGCTCGTGAACCGCCCGGCCGCGTTGCTGCTCGACGAGCCGCTCGGCGCGCTCGACCTGAAGCTCCGCAAGGAGATGCAGCTCGAGCTGAAGGACTTGCAGCAGCGCACCGGCACGACGTTCGTCTACGTCACCCACGACCAGGAAGAGGCGATGACGATGAGCGACCGCATCGCCGTGATGAACGGCGGCGTCGTCGAGCAACTCGCGACGCCCAAGGAGCTCTACCGGCGGCCGGCGAGCGCGTTCGTCGCGGGGTTCATCGGGACGTCGAACCTGATCGAGCTGCGCATCGATCGCCGCGACGCGGGCCTGCTCACGATGGACCTCGGGGAGAGGCAGCGCATCCTGGCCGTAGCGCCAGAGGGCGAGGTCGCGTCGTCGGGCCACGCGACGATCACCGTGCGGCCCGAGTGGATCAAGCTGTCGACGGGCGAGGTGGGCGATCGCGCCTGCCACGTCGGCGGGACCGTCGTCGACGCCGTGTACCTCGGCTCGGTCACCCAGCTGATCGTGTTGCTGCCCACAGGGGAGCGGCTCACCGTCCATCGCCTGAACGACGAGGTGGGTGGCGAGGATCCGCGCCCCGGCCAGCAGGTGATGCTGCACTGGGCGGCCGAGCACAGCTACATCGTGGGCTCCGAGGCGGGCGCCGCCGAGATCGCGGCCACGACCGAGACGCCGACCGCCGACGTCGCGAGTTCCTGAGCAGAGAGGACCAGCCATGGCAATCGAGGGCACGTCGCTCAGCGCCGACCAGATCGTCGCGGACTCGAAGCGGTTCACCCTCTACGACTGGCAAGCGCAGTCGAAGGCGTCGCCGCTCGCGATCGACCGGGCCGAGGGCGTCTACATGTACGGCGTCGACGGACGTCGCTGGCTCGACTTCAGCTCGCAGCTGATGGGCGTGAACATCGGCCACGGCGACAAGCGGGTCACCGAGGCGATCGCACGACAGGCCGAGAAGCTGCCGTACATCTCGCCGTTCCAGGCGTTCGAGGGGCGGGCGGTGCTCGGCCGTAGGCTCGCGGAGCTGTGGCCCGGCGACATCGAGAAGACGTTCTTCACGCTGGCCGGGGCCGAGGCGAACGAGAACGCGGTGAAGATCGCGAAGATGGTGACCGGCCGCCAGAAGGTGCTCGCGCGCTATCGCAGCTACCACGGCTCGACGTACGGCACGATGATGCTCACCGGCGACCCGCGACGCTGGCCGAACGAACAGCCGCCGATGCCCGGCGTGGTGCACGTGCTCGATCCGTATCACGGCCCGCAGCGTGAGGTCGACGACGCGCAGACCGCACTGGCTCTGCTCGAGGAGACGATCGAGTTGGAGGGGCCTCACACGATCGCGGCGTTCATCATCGAGCCGGTCACCGGCACGAACGGCATCCTGATCCCGCCCGACGGCTACCTGCAGGGTGTGCGCGAGCTGTGCACGCGCCACGGCATCATGCTGATCGCCGACGAGGTGATGTGCGGTTGGGGCCGCACCGGTGAGTGGTTCGCCGTGAACCACTGGGACGTCGTGCCCGACATCATCACGACGGCGAAGGGGCTGACCTCCTCGTACGCGCCGCTGGGCGCCGTGGGACTCGGGCCGCACGTGGCTGCGTACTTCGACGAGAACGTGTTCTGGGGCGGGCTGACCTACAACACGCATCCGCTCGGCGTGGCGGCGGCGATCGCCGCGGTGCAAGTGATCGAGGACGACGACCTCGTCGGCAACGCGAAGCGGCTGGAACCGGTGATGCGCGCGCACCACGACACGCTCGCGGCGAAGCATCCGAGCGTGGGCCGCTCCCGCAACATCGGCCTGTTCGGGATCCTCGAGCTCGTGAAGAACCGGGAGACCCTCGAGCCGCTCAGCCCCTTCAACCAGATGAACGAGACGATGCAGCACGTGAACCGCTTCCTGATCGACAACGGGCTCGCCACGTTCATCCGGTGGTGGAACGTGATGACGAACCCGCCCCTGTGCATCAACGAGGAACAGCTGGCCGAAGGCTTCGCGATCATCGACCGTGCTCTCGACATCGCCGACGCCGCGATGGAGGACTGACGGCATGGGCGAACGCATCGGCTTCATCGGCCTCGGGATCATGGGCAAGCCAATGGCGCTCAATCTACTCGCGGCCGGGTTCCCCGTGGCGGTGTACTCCCGCAGCGGGGGGCCGGTCGACGAGGTGGTCGCGGCCGGCGCGGTCCGGGCCGACGGTCCAGCGTCGGTGGCCGCCGCCAGCGACGTCACGATCACGATGCTGCCCGACACGGCCGATGTCGAGCAGGTCCTGGCGGGGGCGGGCGGCGTGATCGAAGGGGTCGCGGAGGGTGCCCTCGTGATCGACATGAGCTCGATCGACCCTGGGCCGACCCGGGAGATGGCGGCAGCGTTCGCCGCGAGGGGCGTGGCGATGCTCGACGCGCCGGTGAGCGGCGGTGAGCGTGGGGCGATCGAGGCAGCGCTCTCGATCATGGTCGGGGGCGACGAGGCAGCGTTCGGCCGCGCCGTTCCTGTCTTCGAGGCGCTCGGGAAGAACATCGTGCACGTCGGGCCGAGCGGGGCGGGACAGGTGTGCAAGGCGTGCAACCAGCTCGTGGTCGCGGCCACGATCGAGGCCGTGGCCGAGGCGCTGCTGCTCGCCGAGCGCTCCGGTGTCGACGCCGCCAAGGTCCGTGAGGCCTTGCTCGGCGGCTTCGCCGGCTCGAAGATCCTCGAGGTGCACGGCCAGCGCATGCTCGATCGCACCTTCGATCCGGGGTTCCGCATCAGGCTGCATCGCAAGGACGCCCGGATCATCGAGGGAGCCGCTGCCGAGACGGCGACGCCGATACCCTCGTTCACCGTCGTCACCGAGCAGCTCCAGAAGGCCGTCGACGCCGGCGACGGCGAGCGCGACCACTCGGCTCTGTACGCCGAGCTTGCCCGCGAGGCAGACTCACCGGCGTGACGACCGACCACGCCGGCACGAGGTCCGGAGCCGATGCGGTGCCCGACGAGCTCACGGGCGTGCTTACGGCCGATCCGCCCAGGTTCGACGAGCGCGACGTGCCGGAGCTCGCTCGAGCGTCGTTCGGTTTCGACGGTGCGGTGGAACGTCGCTTCGAGAGCGAGCGTGATCAGAACTTCCTGCTTCGGGCGCCCGGCGGCGAGGCGCGCATCTTCAAGATCTCCAACGCCGGGGAACGCCCCGACGTGTTGGACATGGAGGTCGGGGCTGCGCGACACGCGCTGCGGGTCGACCCGACGCTGCCGGTCGCCGCCCCGTTCCCCACCGAGGGCGACCCCGATGCCTTCATCGCCACGGTGGTCGACGAGGAGCGTGGCACGAGCCACATGGTGCGCATGTCGGCGTTCATGCCGGGACGCGGCTCGACCGACGGCATCGCCCTCGATCACCGAGCGCTCTGGGCGTACGGCGAGATGCTCGCGAGGCTCGGCCGCGGGATGCGGGGCTTCTTCCATCCGGCCGCCGACCGCGTGCTGCTCTGGAACGTGGAGCACTGCCTGACGCTTCGGCCGATGACCGCTTCGATCGGTGACACCGGCCGACGGGCGCTCGTGCGCAACGTCTTCGACCGGTTCGAGGAACGCGTGCTTCCGCGCTGGCCCCAACTGCGCGCACAGGTGATGCACGGCGACCTCACGCTCGACAACGCCCTCCTCGACGACGACGGACGCATCACGGGCATCGTGGACTTCGGCGACATGTCGCACACCGCGCTGCTGGCCGATCCGGTCTCCGCGCTCGACTCGGTGTTGTCGATCCGGCAGGGCGACGAGCTCTTCCGCGCGGCCGCGGCCCTGCTCGACGGCTACACGTCGGTGACACCGCTGGAACCGGACGAACGCGTGCTGATCGGCGACACGCTCGCCGCGCGCATCGCCCTGACGGTGACGATCTCAGCGTGGCGCGTCGAGCGGTTCCCCGAGAACGCGCGCTACATCCAGAGCTGGGACCGCAACGCGTGGAGCATGCTCGAACAGTTCGCGGAGCTCGGCTTCGACGAGACCGCCCGGCGGTTCGGGGCTCCGAGCGAGCCCCCTGCCACCGCCGACCTCGTCGCCCGCCGCGCCGGTGTCTTCGGCACAGCGCTCGCGCCGCTCACGTACTCGACTCCGCTGCATCTGGTCCGTGGTCGTGGCGTCTGGCTCGAGGACGTCGACGGCCGACGCTACCTCGACTCGTACAACAACGTGCCGGTCGTCGGGCACGCGCACCCGCGCGTCGCGAACGCGATCGCCGATCAGGCGCGCGAACTGAACACGAACCTGCGCTACCTCCATCCGGCGGCGATCGAGCTGGCGGAGCGCCTCGTCGCGTCGATGCCGGAAGGGTCGGGGCTCGACACGGTGCTGTTCCTCAATACCGGGAGCGAGGCGACCGACCTCGCCTGGCGTCTCGCCGTCGTGGCGACCGGGAACAGCGGCGGCCTCGTGACGGCCCATGCCTATCACGGGGTGACGACCGCCTCGTCGGCGCTCTCGCCCGAGGAGTGGCGTGGCGGATGGCGTCCCGAACACGTCGAGCCGTTCGCACCTCCGGTGCAGGAAGCGGCCGCGACCGCGGAGCCGGTGCGCGACGCGATCGATCGTCTCGCGGCCCGCGGGTATCGGCCGGCCGCCCTCTTCGTGGACACGGCGTACACGAGCGATGGCATCCTCGCCGCCGGCCGCGCGTACCATGCACAGGTGGCGAGCGTGGCACGCGGGGCGGGCGCGCTCGTCGTGGCGGATGAGGTGCAGGCGGGCTATGGACGCACGGGCGAGCACCTGTGGTCGTTCGTGGCATGCGGGCTCGAGCCCGATCTCGTCACCCTCGGAAAACCGATGGGCAACGGCCATCCGGTCGCCGCCGTGATCGCGCGGCGTGCCGACGTCGACCGTCTGGCGGGACAGGCCGAGTTCTTCAGCACGTTCGGTGGCAATCCGGTAGCGGCGGCGGCGGGCCTCGCCGTGCTCGACGTGATCCGCGACGAAGACCTGGTCGCGCACGCGAGCGAGGTCGGCGCGCATTTGCGAGCGCGTCTCGAGGCGCTGATGGAACGTCACCCGTGCGTGACGGCCGTACGCGGCCGAGGCCTGCTGCTCGGCGTGGAGCTGACGCGCGATCACCGCGAGCCGGCCCCGGAGCTCGTCGCTCGGGTGCTCGATGCGGTGCGCGACCGAGGCGTGCTGATCGGATCGACCGGGCCGCACGATCACGTGCTGAAGGTGCGGCCCCCGCTCGTCGTCACCGCCGACGAGACGGACCTGATCGTCGCCGCGATCGACGAGGCGCTGAGCTCCTGCGCCTGAACGTCGTTCTCGGTGCCTGCGCGATGTGTGGGGTCTCGACGAGACGGCCGATCACGGTGTTCACGGGGATCGAGATGCCGCCCTTCGGCGCGCCGATCCATTCCTCGCCGGTGAAGTACCAGCGCCGACGGTCGGGCGCGTCTGTCAACATCTATGGCAGAGGGCGAGGAGGGATCGGAGCCATGGCTGAAGACCGCATGCCGCTCGACGCCGAGCGCATCGTCGAGCTCTCGAAGCGCTACACCCTGTACGACTGGCAGGCGCAGTCGAAGGCCGCGCCGATGGCGGTGGCGTCGGCCCAGGGCGTGTACTTCACGGCCGTCGACGGGAAGCGCTTCCTCGACTTCAACTCGCAGCTGATGGGCGTGAACATCGGGCACGGCGATAAGCGAGTGCTCGACGCGATCGCCCGTCAGTCCGAGACGCTCCCCTACGTCTCGCCGTTCATGGCGTACGAGACCCGGGCCCTGCTCGGCGAGAAGCTCGCGTCGCTATGGCCCGGCGACCTCGAGAAGACGTTCTTCACGCTCGGCGGCGCGGAGTGCAACGAGAACGCGATCCGCATCGCGAAGGCGTACACGGGCCGTCAGAAGGTGCTGGCGCGGTACCGCTCGTACCACGGAGCCACGTACGCCACGATCAATCTCACCGGCGACCCGCGCCGGTGGGCGAACGAGAACCCACCGATGCCCGGCGTGGTGCACGTGCTCGATCCGTACCACGGCACGCAGCGCGGGTTCGACGACGCCGATCCCGCCCTCGCGCTGCTGCGGGAGACGATCGAGCTCGAGGGACCCGAGACGATCGCGGCGTTCATCCTCGAGCCGGTGGTCGGCACGAACGGCATCCTGATCCCGCCCGACGGCTACATCGAGGGCGTGCGCGACCTGTGTACCGAGTTCGGCATCGTGATGATCGCCGACGAGGTGATGGCGGGGTTCGGTCGCACGGGGGAGTGGTTCTCGGTGAACCACTATGGCGTCGTGCCCGACCTGATGTCGACGGCGAAGGGCCTCACGTCCTCCTACCTGCCGCTCGGCGCGCTCGCGATCTCGCCCGAGATCGCCGCCCACTTCGACGAGCATGTGTTCTGGGGCGGGCTCACCTACAACTCGCATCCGCTCTCGTGCGCGGCCGCGCTCGCGGCGATCGAGGTGCTCGAGCAGGACGACCTCGTCGGGAACTCCAAGCGCATGGGCGAGGTCATGGCTCACCATCACGAGCAGCTCGCCGAGAAGCATCCCAGCGTCGGAAGGGTCCGCAACATCGGCCTGTTCGGCATCGTCGAGCTCGTGAAGAGCCGCGAGACGATGGAGCCGCTCAGTCCGTTCAACGTGCTGAACGAGACCATGGCGTCCGTGAACCGGGGGCTGCTCGAGCGCGGCCTGTTCACGATGGTCCGCTTCAACGGCATCATGACCAACCCGCCGCTGTGCATCACCGAGGAGCAGCTCGCGGAGGGCTTCGAGATCGTCGACGACGCGCTCTCGATCGCCGACGACGCGATGGGGGCATGACGTCGGGTCGGGCGCGAGCCTTCCCGGGGCGATCGTGGGCGCTGGGCGCCGCTGCGATCGCGGGCGGCACGACCGTCCTCTACGTCTGGCTGATCGCGAACGAATCGGGAAACGACCTCGCTCGGGTCGGGGCGGTGCTCGCGCTGTTCGTGCTCGCCACCGCGTGCTCGATCGGGGCTGCGGTGCTGCGCACGCCGGAGCGACGCCACCTGGCTGCGGCCGGCGGCACGGGCATCCTGCTGTCGTTGGGCGTGCTCGCCCTCTTCTCGGTCGGGCTGCTGCTGCTCGTTGCGGCAGGGCTGCTGATCATGGCGATCGCCGCGGGCAGGGGCGATCGCCGGGAGTCGTCGAAGCTCCTCGTGATCGCGGCGTTCGCGATCGGGGCCGCGTTGCCGTGGGCACTGGTTCTGATCGCCTGAGGCCGAGCCGCTTCCTACGGCACGCCGGGGATGTCGACGAACTCGAAGTGCATGCCGTCGGGAACGGTCCAGCGTCCTCCCCAGGTGAAGCCATGCCCGCGCATCACCCTCACGAGGACGGCGGGTTGACGGGGGTCCGACCCGTAGGGGTTCGTCAGCGAGTTGATGTCGACGGCGGCGCCCCACGAATGATGTGAGATCGCGCCGTTCGGCCGTCGCATCACCATGCGCGCGCTGTAGCACCCTGCGAAGTTTCGGATGGCCTCGGCGCGACCCTCCGCGCGCAGCTCCCGCATCGCGGCGATCAGGGGTCGGAACAGCCGCTCGTGGCACGTGAACCGGCCGAGCAGCGGCACTCGACGCACCGCGACGTGGTCGTGGACGAAGGCCGGTTGCATGCGCAGGTATCCGGGGCGACGAGGATCGGGGTAGGCGTGGAATTCGCCGAACCCGCGCTTCATCAGCACCGGCGGCCACACCGAGTCCCCTTGCCGGCGGAACCATGCGTGGCCCGGCCGGCGCACCCGTGGAGGGTAGCCGGGCCCGAGCAGGGGAGCGATCCGCCGGGCGAGCTCGCGCTCCGTGGATGCGGTGCGCATGTCCATCAGCGCGAACCGGGGGTGTCGCACGCCGAGGGATCGGCCGACCTCGCCCGAGACCATCAGCTCACTCCAGGCGACGACCTCGTCGGGCACGATCGCGCCCACGGTGATGCGGTCCCGCCCGAACACGAAGCGGTCCCCCACCCTGAGTCGGCGCAGGGCCGCGCTCGACTCGCCGAGCACGCCGCGGCCGTCGCGCAACGCGTCCACCACGGCGTCGTGCCACGCAGGCGGCAGGAAGGGGGCGATGTCGCGGATCGAGGTCGACATGACCTCGATCGGGATGCGGTACCGGCCCTCACGGCGATCGACCACGGCGCCGTCGGCCCGGACGGATCGGGTCATCCAGATCGTGTCGCCGGAGACGACGACGACGTGCTCGTTGCCGGGCAGGCGGTCGAGCTCGGGCGTGAGGCCGTTCGGGAGTCCTCCGGTGCGCCACAGGAGGTACGCGGGTGGCATCCAGGCCCGTCCAGCCCGGGCGCTCGCCCCGGAGGCCGGCACTCCAACGGGTTCGAGCATCAGGACGAGCGGGCAACACAGGAGGACGATCGCGACTCGGCGGATCGAGGCTGGCACCCGGCGATGCTACTCGTCGACCCCGGCAGTCGGCGCATAGGTTCGGCGCTGCGTTCGAGGAGCGCCGGGGGCATGGCGGAGATCGCCGCATTCGGCACGGCCGTAACCCTCGCCGACTGACGCAGGAGACCGGTCGTCAGGTTCGTGCGCGGATCTCGACGGCGCCGTCGACGATGCGGGTCTCGCAGGCCTCCACGGGTCTCATCGCCGGTCCACGCATCACCTTCCCGTCGTCGAGACCGAAGATGCTGCCGTGCGCCGGACAGGTGACCGTGGCGAGCGAGCCTGAGATCTTCAAGCGGCCTCGGTCGAGCGGCGCGCCCTGATGGGTGCACCGGTTCCCGATCGCGAAGACACGGTCACCCGAGCGGATGATGAGCACGGTGGCCTCGCTCACGGCGATCTTCGTGCCCTTGCCATCGGGGAGGTCGTCGAGCGAGCCGGCCGACAACCATCCGCCGTCGCTCCTCACTTCAGACAGGCTCGGGCGCGGTCGACCAACGTTCGGCCCATGCGGCGAGCTCTTCCATGACCTTCGTGAGGTCGCGGCCGCGGTCCGTCAGGTGGTACTCGATCAGGACGGGCGTCGATGGCGTGACATCGCGCGTCACGATGCCTTCCGCCTCCAGCTCCTTCAGGCGCTCGCTGAGGACGGCATCCGAGATGTTCGGCACGGTGTGCTTGAGGTCGCCGAAGCGTGCGGAGCCCGTCTGCAGGGCTCGCACGACCTGCGGGTTCCACCGCTTGCCGATCAGCTCGGCGGCCCGCTGGAAGTGCTCGCAGAGCGGCGCTTCTTCGGTCATCGTGTCCCCACTCCTCCGGCCCGTGGGCATCGTATTCCGCCTCTGCGGGCATGTCTGCCATCGACGCATGGTTTCAGAACTTGAGGTACTCCGGAATAGATAGTAGCTTAGGAACCGTTAGTCACGGTATGCATCGCCGTGAGGGACGGCGAGCGGAGTCAGAGGAGGAAGGCACCATGGCCCAGGCAGCGCAGGAGATCACCGGCGTGTCCTACCCGCCCGCCGGCTCGTACGAGCTCGACGCCAGCCACACCGAGGTGGGCTTCGTGGCGCGTCACATGCTCACCAAGACCCGCGGCCGGTTCACGGAGTTCTCGGGCACGATCGAGGTCGGCGAGACGCCGGAGTCCTCGAGCGTGCAGGTCGACGTGCGGACCGGCAGTGTGCAGACGAACTTCGAGCAGCGCGACAACCACCTCAAGAGCGCCGACTTCTTCGAGAGCGACGAGTACCCGGTGATGGCGTTCCGTTCCACCGCGGTCCGTCACACCGGCGACACGAGCTTCGAGCTCGACGGCGACCTCACGATCAAGGACGTGACGAAGCCGATCACGCTCAAGGGTGAGTTCAACGGGTGGGGCAAGGACCCGTTCGACAACACGAAGATCTTCGCCGAGGCGTCCACCACTGTGGAGCGCGAGGACTGGGACCTGACCTGGAACGTCGCGGTCGAGACCGGCGGCGTCCTCGTCGGCAAGAAGGTCGACATCGTGATCGACGTGGAAGCGGTCAAAGTCGGCTGAGCGCCGATCCGACGAGATGCCCGTGGAAGGCCGGCCCCTCGGGGCCGGCCTTCGTCACGTCAGGGGATGCGCGCCGCTCGCTCCGGCCTCGTACTCCGTGAGCTCGAACAGCCGGTCGTAGGCGACGACGACGTCGCCGGCGACCCACAGGTCGGCGGTCCAGCCGGAGTCGAGGGCCGTGAACGTCCAGCGCGTCGCCGAGAACCGTCCGCTCGGCGTCTCGATCTCATCCGGGCCACCGAGTTCGTAGCGCTGCCGCTCCCGCGAGGGTTCCATCGTCACGGGTGCGAGGTACACGACATCGATCTCGGCCGTGGCGTCCAGTCGTTTCGTCGTGACGAGGTTCGTCGCGGGCGTGAAGTAGTCGAGGTGCACGTCGGGGCCGTACGGGATCTCTATCTCGACACCGTCACGGAACCCCGCCAGCACGTCGCCTCGAGGTTCGAGCAACACGTGACGCTCACCCGTGTCGATGCGGACGCGGGCGATACGCCAGTCGGCGTCGACCGCCACGTCGACGATCTCGCGGTGCGGCGTCGGATCGTCGGTCTCCACCTCGCTGAAATAGCGCCAGCCCATCGGCCCCGGGGCGCAGCGGAAGGCCTCGATGCCGACGGGGGTGCCATCGTCGCCGAGCACGGCGTATCGACCCTGCGGCATGGCGCAACGCTACCAACAGGGTGTCTGAACGGGCACCGAGCCGTGCGAGCGCGGTAGGGTCCGATGATGAGTGGCGAGACGCCTGCGGCGGAGCACGAGTCCGAGAAGGAACGAGTCGACCGCGAACTGATCGAGTTCCTGAACGAGGTGCGCGTCGTGTTGCCGGGCGTGCAGGTGCTGTTCGCGTTCCTGCTGACCCTGCCCTTTACGGGTACCTTCGAGACGATCACGGGTTACGAGCGGTTCGCCTACATCCTCGCGTTCTTCTCGACGGCGCTCGCGGCGGTGTTGATGATCACGCCGACATCGTTCCACCGGCTGCGGTTCCGCAAGGGCGACAAGGAGCAGATCATCCGTACGTCCAACCGGTTGATCCTCGCCGGCATCGCGTGCCTCGGGGTCGCGATCGTGTCGGTGGTCTGGCTCGTCTCCGAGCTCGTGTTCACCAACGACGTCGCGAACGCGATCGCGATCGCCTCGGCGCTCATCGTGATCGCGCTGTGGTTGGTGCTGCCGCTGCAGCGTCGCTTCCGCCACGGGTGAGGCAGGTGCGCGTCGCGGTCTGTCAGATGCGTTCCACCGACGACGTCGAGCGCAACCTCGACCTCGCCGAGCGGCTGGTGATCGAGGCCGCTGAGGGCGGTGCCGAGCTCGCCACGTTGCCGGAGTACCTGGACTTCATGGGGCCGGCCGGGCGCCGAGCGGAGGTCGCCTCGCCGATCCCCGGACCGGTGACCGATCGCCTCGGGGCCGTCGCTCGCGAGCGCTCGCTATGGGTGCTGGCCGGGGGCGTGCTTGAAGCGGACGGCGACGGCCGGGTGTACGACACGTCGGCGCTGCTCGATCCCCACGGCGAGGTCGTCGCCACCTACCGGAAGATCCATCTCTACGACGTCGAGCTGCCCGACCAGCCACCGATCCGCGAGTCGGACTCGATCGCCCCGGGCGACGAGATCGTGACGTGTCGTATGGACGAGGTACGACTCGGCCTCTCGATCTGCTACGACGTGCGGTTCCCCGAGCTGTATCGGGGGCTCATGACCCAGGGGGCACAGGTGCTGTGCGTGCCGGCGCAGTTCCAGCACACGACCGGCCGCGATCACTGGCATACCTTGCTCCGTGCCCGGGCGATCGAGAACCAGTGCTTCGTGGTCGCGCCCGGGCAGTGGGGACCGTTCGGCGATCCGGCCGAGGGTCGGCGCTCGTACGGCCATTCCCTGGTGCTCGACCCGTGGGGCCGAGTGCTCATCGAAGCACCCGAGGAAGGCGACGGAGTCTGGGTCGCCGACCTCGACGTCGATGCCCAGCGCGCGCTGCGTCGTTCGTTCCCGGTGCTGCAGCACCGTCGGCTCGGTGTCACGTGCTGAGGGTGTGTCGAGCGCACGAGCGGGAGACGACGATCTCGATGGGCGTTGGGACACGATCCTGCTCATGTGCGGGAAACCGAGGCCCCGGCGGGGGCTGGGATCCTTCCCGGGCACGTCGTGTTGCATCTCCGGTACGGCAGCCTGGTGACGCCGTGGTGGCACCAGATGAACCTCCCACCCGATGACCTCGATGCGCTCGTCCGGAACCGGGTGGACCCTCGACGGGGCGCATGGGGCGACGCGGAGGGATCGCCGGTCGGGCTGCGCGGCCTCTGACGCGCGACCGGATCGCGGGCGATCAGGCCATGTAGCCCGCGTAGTGGATGTAGGCCGGTGGCAAAGCGTCGCCAGTCGAGCAGTAGAAAAATCGGAAGTCGCTCGGCTCGATACGTGCCCCGGCGCGCACGAGCATGCGGAAGAGCTCGGCGTTGTTCCCGTAGACAGGTACCTTGAGCGTCTCGGGATGCTCGGCGCGACGCACCAGGTCGGCCACGATCGCGCACACCGTGGCGTCGTCCTCGCCGAGCGCGGGGCCAACGATGTCCTCCTCGTCGACGTACGCGTAGCCGACCAGCGAACCTTCGCGTCGGTACTCGTGCGCCGTCATCTCTGATCGCAGCCACCACCCGTGGTCGGCGGCCCGCGAGAAGCCCAGATGCCGACGGTCCAGCTCGCTCATCTCCGCGATCCCGTCCGCCGTGAGGTCTGCGACCTCCATACCGGCACCGATCTCGGGCAGTCGTGCGGGATCCGTCACGCCGGTCAGCACGTAGCGCACGCCCCGGGGGGTGATGCCGTGTCCGGCGTAGAGACCTGTCGAGATCGGCTGGAACGACTCCACCACCAGCGCCCGCGTGATCCCATCTCCCTCCGGTGGCAGCACCGCGCCGAGCAAGGCCTTCCCGACGCCTCGACCCTGCGCATCGGGGCTCACGAAGAGGAACGACAGGAACCAGTACGAGTCGCGCAAGTACGACGTTGCGAACGCGGCCGGCGTCCCGTCGTCGATCGCGAGCATCGTGCCTTTCGGGTCCGTACGGAGCACGTGGCTGAGGGCGTCCGCTAGCCACCGCCGGTCAGCAGGGTCCTCCTCGGAAAGGCCGTACCGACGATGCAGGTCGTTGTATGACTCGAAGAAGATGTCGCACATCGTCTCCACGTCCAGCTGGGTTGCCGTTCGGACCTGCATCGAACCTCCACTGCGGCGATGCTCAAGGGTAGGGGGCGGTTCCCGGAGCGTCGAGGTCGTCGAGGCGAGCGCCCGCGAGGTGATCGAGCGCATCCGGATACGTGAGCCCATGGGCCCGCGCGATCGCGGGCGCCCACGAGCGGAAGAACGCCAGCAGCGTACGAGCGGCGTCGAGCAGCGCGGCTCGTTCCATCGGCACGAACGTCGAGCGGATCGGGTCGAGCGGCGCCGTCGGCATCTCGGCATCGAGCTTCCAGTACGGCTCGTCGGGCATGGGCTCGGCGCCCTGCTCGACCCGTGCCAGCCGCACGCAGTAGGAGCGGAGTGCCTCCAGCTGGCCGGCGGCCCACCAGAGATGACCGCGATCGATCGCCGCCGCGAAGTGCGACAGATCGTGCCAGAACCACATCACGACGTTGCCGAGCTCCTGAACCTGCGTCACGCGATCGAACTCGGGCCAGGGGAAGGTCATGCCGGCGAGCACGCCGCGGTCGTCCACGAGCACCCGGTGGGGTCCCGATCGCACTTGGTCGAGCTCGCCCTCGCGAACGAAGTGCAGCTCGATGTCGGTGCCGTCGGTCAGGATCGCGAACACGAGCCCGTCGTTGCCGAAGTCCTCGAGGATCAGGGCGTCGCCGAGCTGCGCGATCAAGCGTTCACGGTCGTCGACGACCTCGTCGAAGTCGTCGTCGGGTACGACCACGCACAGATCGAGGTCCGAACGCTCGTCAGCGTCACCCCTGGCCGCCGAGCCTGCGAGGAACGCCGCGACGATCCGGTCGTCGCCGGAGCAGGCGGCCACGAAACGGTCGAGGACGACCTTACGATCGCGCTGCCACTGGACGTCGCCCATGCGCCGAGCCTCGCATGGAGCCGATCGGAAGGCCAGTGAGTGTGCGGCCTCGGCCAATGGCGTCACCCTCGTTCGAGGTCCGCTGGGGTGTCGACGTCGCTCGGTGCCGGGCGTGCGATCGCGACGTCCTCGACCCACTCGGGGTGGCTCGCGATCAGCACGCGGGCGCCGACATCGCCGTGCAGGTGGCCCGCTTCCGCGTAGATCTCGCGACTCAGGAGCGCTGGGCCGGGGCCGTCGGTGAACCGGAGACGAACGATCTGCTTGCGCGTCGCGCGGAACCGCTCGATCAGGGTCCGCACGTCGTCGGCGGTGATGCCGGGTTGATCCGCCATCAGCACGACGCTGGCTTCGCTCTCGTCGTCGACCTCGTGGAAGGCGGCCGCGAGCGACGTCGCCTGTCCGTCACGGAACACGGGGTTGTGCACGAAGCGTCCTTCGTCGGGAAGCGTGAGTGTCTGCTCGACGGCGCCGGCGTCGTGGCCCGTCACCACGAGCAACTCGTCGACGCCGGCCTCGGCGAGCGCGTCGATCGCGTGTTGGGCGAGCGGCTTCCCGCCGACGGTGGCGAGCTGCTTCGTGCCGCCGAACCGGCGCCCCTCACCGGCCGCGAGCACGACGCCGGTGATCACGCCCGCTGGTTCATGTCTCGTTCTCCCCGCCCCCGAACAGCCGGCGGAAGAAGTTCTTGATCACAGACCAGATCGCCGAGAGGCCGAGTCCGATGCCGCCGACGTGCTTCGCAGTGACGGGAGCCGGCGCAGGGGCGGCCGCGGGCGGGGTCGTCGCGTCGGTCGTCGCCCCGGTCTCCGCGCCGGGGGCAGCTGCGGGGGCGACCGAGGCAGCCTGCTCGGCGTTGATCGTGGCCTCGAGGCAGTCGGCGAACTGCTGGGTCAGCTTCTTCGAGATCTCGGGCAGCAGACCACGCGAGAGCTGGGCCGCGGCGCCGGTGAGCGAGATGTCGGCCGTCATCTTCACGGTGGTCTGGGCGTCGGCGGCCGGCTCGAGCCACGACGTGACGGTCGCGTTCGCGGCGCCCTTGCCTTTCGCCTCCATGCCCTTGGCGTGCAGCACCGCACGGTGGGTCTCGTCGTCGCGCTCGGTCATCTCGACCGTGCCGGCGAACGACAGCGCGACCGGGCCGAACTTCACGTTGACCTTGCCCTTCCAATGGCGGTCGTCGATCGTCTCGGTGAGCTCGGCGCCGGGCATGCACGGGGCGATGCGCTCGACGTCGAGCAGGTATGCCCAAAGGTCGTCGACGGGCGTGGCGACGGTGAACTCGTTCTCGATCAGCATGCGTGGAGCCTACCGAGCGAACGGCCGGTCGGGCTCAGGAGCCGACCTCCTGAAAGCGAGTGGGATCCTGCTCGAAGGCCTCGAGGCACGACGCCGAGCAGAAGTAGATGGTGCGGCCGTCGTGGGTCGTGCGGTACCGGGCGTCGGCGACGTCGACGGTCATGCCGCAGACGGGGTCGATCTCCTCGTGACGCGGCGGTGAGGCCTCCACCATCGGTGAGTCGAGTTCACCGGCCGCGCGCAACCGCACGATCTCGGCGAGGATCGCGACCGCGATCTCGTCGGTCGAGACGTGGCCGAGATCGAGCCCGGCGGGGGCGTGCACGCGCTCGAGCCGGTCCTCGGCGACGCCTCGATCACGCAGGTAGCCGAGCACCGCGTCCGCGCGCCTGGCGGACGCCACGAGCCCCACGTAGATGGCCGGCGTCGCGAGGGCGCGTTCGAGGGCACCCTCGTCGTAGTGACCCTGCGTCGCGACGATCACGAACGAGCGATCGTCGACGTCGTCGAGGTCGAGCGACGTGATCACCGTGTCCGCCTCGTGGCCGGACACCGAGCCTCCGTCGTCGATCGCGAGCGTCCGCCAGCCGAGGCCTCGGGCGAGCCTGGTGAGGGCCAAGGCGGCGGGCGACCTGCCGATCGCCACGAGCTGGGGTTGCGGCAGCACGGGTTCCACGTAGACCTCCAGGGCACCTTCGCTCTGACACGCGATCGGCACGCTCACGACCCCGTCGCGGGTGTGCGCGGCGAGCTCCTCGGGCGGACCCAGGAACAGCAATCGGGGGGTGCCTTCGTCGATCGCCTTCAGGGCCTCGCGCACCACCGTCGGCTCGGCGCACGCGCCGCCGATCCATCCGCGCACCGTGCGATCGGGCGTGATCAGCGCCGTGGCACCCTCCTTGCCCGACGACGGCGCGCGGCGCCACACCACGGTGGCGAGCACGTACGGACGACCCCGTGCCGAGAGCTCTGCGGCGAGCTTCAGGACCTCGGGTTTCACGACCCCCCTTGCGCCGCCTGGATCGCGTCCCACACCTTGGCGCTCGTGAGCGGCATGTCGATGTTCTTCACGCCGAGCGGCTGCAGCGCGTCGATCACCGCGTTCACGTATGCGGCGGGGGAGCCGACCGTGGCCGACTCCCCGACGCCCTTCGCGCCGATCGGGTGGTGAGGTGAGGGCGTCACGGTCTCACCCAGCTCGAACTTCGGCGTCTCGACCGCGGTCGGCAGCAGGTAATCCAGGAAGTTCGACCCGATGCAGTTGCCGTCGTCGTCGAACGTGATCTGCTGCATCGCCGCGATGCCGAAGCCCTCGGTCAGACCGCCGTGGATCTGGCCCTCGACGATCATCGGGTTGATGCGCACGCCGCAGTCGTCGACGGCGACCATGCGCTTGACCTGCCACTCGCCGGTCTCCGGGTCGACCTCGACCGCGACCGCGTACGTCCCGAACGGGAACGTCAGATTCGGCGGGTCGTAGTAGTAGTTGCCTTCCAGCCCGGCCTCCATGCCGTCGGGGAAGTTCGTATACGCGGCGAACGCGACGTCTTGGATCGTGACGGCCCGGTCGGGCGCGCCCCTCACCGTGTAGTTCGGACGGTGGAACTCCACGTCTTCCTCGCTGACCTCGAGCAGGTGCGCGGCGATCTTCCGCGCCTTCTCGCCGACGCGTCGAGCCACCATCGCCGTCGCCGCACCAGAGACCGGGGTCGAGCGCGAGGCGTACGTGCCGAGCCCGTACGGCGTGTTGTCGGTGTCGCCGTGCATCACCTTGATGTCCTCGGGCTGGATGCCGAGCTCCTCGGACACGATCTGGGCGAACGTGGTCTCGTGTCCCTGGCCCTGCGTGATCGAGCTGATCTTCAGGATCGCCTTCCCCGTCGGGTGGATCCGCAGCTCGGCGCCGTCGTTCATCTTGAGGCCGATGATGTCGTAGTCCTTGTGCGGACCGGCGCCCACGACCTCGGTGAACGAAGCGAGCCCGATGCCCCAGAGCTTGCCGTCGGCGCGTTCACGCTTCTGCTCCTCGCGCAAGCCGGCGTAGTCGATCTTCTCGAGCGCCAGGTCCATCGCACCGTGGTAGTCGCCCGAGTCGTAGACGAACCCCGTGACCGACTCGTAGGGGAACTGGTCCTTGTCGATGAAGTTCTTCTTGCGGATGTCGGCCGGATCCATGCCGAGCTCGTACGCGGCGTTCTGTACGAGCCGCTCGATCAGGAAGGAAGCCTCGGTCACCCGGAACGAGCAGCGGTAGGCCACACCGCCGGGCGCCTTGTTCGTGTAGTAGCCGTCGGCTTGGACGTGGGCGGCCGGCAGGTCGTAGGAGCCGGTCACGATGTGGAAGAGACCGACCTTGAACTTGCTCGGCTGGGCGTCGGCATGGAACGCGCCCTCGTCGGCGAGCAGCGACGTCCGCAGGCCCAGCATCGTGCCGTCGTCTTTCAGCGCGAGCTCGCCGTGCATGTGGAAGTCGCGCGCGAACCCGGTCGAGATCAGGTTCTCGGTCCGATCCTCGATCCACTTCACGGGATGTCCGAGCAGCAACGAGGCAGCCGTGGCCACGACGTAGCCGGGGTAGACGGGCACCTTGTTGCCGAAGCCTCCACCGAGGTCGGGGGAGATGATGCGGATGTTCTCCTCGGGCAGACCCGCCACGAGCGCGAACACCGTGCGGATCGCGTGCGGCGCCTGCGACGTCATGTAGATCGTCGCCTGCCCGGTCGCGGGGTCGACGTCGGCAACGCAACCGCACGTCTCGAGGGGTGACGGATGTGAGCGCGGGTAGAACGTGTCGAGCTTCACGACCCTGTCGGCGTCGGCGAACGCGCGATCGGTCGCCTCTTCGTCGCCGGACTCCCAGTGATAGATGTGGTTGTCGGTCTGGTCGTCCTTCTCGTCACGGATCAGCGGCGCGCCGTCGGCGGCGGCGGCCTGCGGGGTGACGACGACGCCGAGCGGCTCGTAATCGACCTCGATCCTCTCGAGGGCGTCCTTCGCGACGTAGGGGTCGTCGGCGATCACGGCGGCGACCTCTTGCCCCTGGAATCGCACCTTGTCGGTGACGAGCACGGCCTGCGTGTCGCCCGACAGCGTCGGCATCCACGCGAGGTTGTGCTGCGCCATCAGCTCGCCGGTCACGACCGCGACGACACCCGGCATCGCCTGGGCCGCTGATCCGTCGATCGAGTTCAGCTTCGCGTGGGCGTACGGGCTCCGCAGGATCGCCATGTGGAGCATGCCAGGCAGCTGCACGTCGTCGACGTAGTTGCCTCGACCGCGCACGAAACGGTCGTCTTCCTTTCGTCGGACGCTGTGGCCGATGCCGCGGATCTCTTCGGTCTCGGTGGCCATGTGTCGGGCTCCTTCGATCTCGTGGCTCGTGGTCAGGCGTTCGCGGGCGCCGGAGTCGGCGCAGACTGCTGTTGGGCCGCGGCTGCCGCCTGGATCGCCTTCACGATGTTCATGTAGCCCGTGCACCGGCAGATGTTGCCGCCGATCGCGTCGCGAACGTCGTCGTCGCTCGGCGCCGGGTTCTGCTCGATCAGGGCCTTGCCGACGAGCATCATGCCCGGCGTGCAGTAGCCGCATTGCAGGCCGTGGTGCTCCTTGAACGCGGCCTGCATCGGATCGAGTCCCGCCGCGGTCAGCAGGCCCTCGACGGTCGTGATCTCGACGCCCTCGGCCTGCACGCCGAACAAGGTGCACGACTTCACCGGCACGCCGTCGTAGAGCACGGTGCACGCGCCGCAGCTCGTGGAGTCGCACCCGATGTGCGTGCCGGTGAGGCGGAGATCCTCGCGCAACACGTGCACGAGCAGCTCACGTGGCTCGATGTCGAGGGTGTGGGCGGTGCCGTTGACGGTGATCGTGACTTCCATCGCTCGGGTCCCCCTCGCGCTCAGGCCGCGCCGGCCATCTCGGCGGAGCGTGTGAGCCCGCGCCGTACGTAGACCTCGACCATGTGCCGTTTGTACTGCTCGCTGCCGCGCACGTCGCTCACCGGGCTGGAGGCCGCGGCGGCGAGCCGGCCGGCCTCGGCGAACAGCTCCTGGCTCGGAGCCTGGCCGACGAGCGCGTCCTCGGCGGCGGTCGCCTTGATGTTCGTGAGCCCGACGCTCGTGAGGCCGATGCCGGCGGTGCCGATCGAGCCGTTCGACATCATCAGCCTGGTCGCGACCGCCACCGTCGCGTAGTCACCGATCTTCCGCTCGAGCTTCAGGTACGTGCCGCCGTAGGCACCGGTCGGCGACGTGATGCGGATCTTCGTGAGCAGCTCGTTCGGTGCGATCGACGACTGGAACGTGTCGGCGAGGAACTCGGTGACCGGCACCTCGCGCTCGCCGTCCTTGCTCTTCAGCACCACGCGCGCGTTCGCCGCGAGCGTCACGGCGCCGAGGTCGCCGCTCGGGTCGCAGTGGGTGAGCGAACCGCCGATCGTGCCCAGGTTGCGCACGAGGGGGTCCGCGATCTGCGGCGCGGCGGCCGCGATCATCGGGTACTTCGAGCGGATCAGATCGGAACCGGCGAGCTGGTTGTGGCGGACGAGCGCACCGATATGCAGCTCCTCGCCCGTCTCCTCGATCGCGTCGAGGCCCTCGATGCGGTTGATGTCGACGAGGTGGGCGGGCGCCGCGAACCGTAACTTCATCATCGGGATCAGGCTCTGGCCGCCGGCCAGCACCTTCGCGTCGTCACCGAGCGACGCGAGCAGGTCGAGCGCCTCGTCGATCGTGGTCGGCCGGTGGTACTCGAAGCTGGAAGGCAACATCGTCGACTGCTCCCCCTTGCGTGGCCGTTGTCGTCGCCAACCGACGGCAGCGCTTCCTTATCGCACGCGTCGCGAGATCAGGCAAATCGTTTCTGCCGGCGTTCCGGACACGCATCGGTCCGGCCGGGGCGAGCGTTCGAGGGGATCGTCAGCGAGCCTCGGTGCCGGGCGCCGGACGGTCGTGGATCGGGCCCGGGCGTTCCCTCAGGAGGCCGCCCTTGCGTGCGTGCCTCGCCGCGACGATCTCGGCGACGATCGCCTGCGCGATCTCCTCGGGACCCTCCGCGCCGAGGTCGAGCCCGGCGGGGCCGTGGATGCGCTCGCGATCTGCGTCGCTGATCTCGACTCCCTCGTCGGCCAGCTCCATGAGCAGCCGGTTGGTGCGCGCCGACGGCCCGAGCATGCCGATGTAACCGGCTTCGGAGTCGAGCAACGACCGCAGGTACTCCTTGTCACGCAGGAAGTTGTGCGTCATCACGACGACGTGGGTGCGGCGGTCGATCGTGGCCGTCTTGCCGACGTGCTCGGGCGCCTCGACGCGCACGAACCCAGCCGCCTCGGGGAACCGCTCCTCGTTGAGGAACCCGGGCCGGTCGTCGACGACGATCGGGCTCCAGCCGATGCCGCGCGCCGCTCGCACGAGCGGGATCGCGTCGTGACCGGCGCCGCAGACGAGCAGTCGGAGCGGCGGCTCGAGCACTTCGACGAAGGCCCGCACACCGTGCTCGAACGTGCGGATCTCCGAGCGCTCGGCGTCGAGCAGCTCACGGGCCGCCACGATCGCCTCGGCGTCGACGACCGGGAGTCCGAGCGTGCCCTCGGGCTCACCGTGTGGCCGCACCACGATGCGGGCGCCCGGCGCGACCGCCTCGTCCTCGCTCTCCAGCACGGTCACGACGCTGATCGGGTGTTCCTCCTCGAGCGCGGCGCGCAACGCGTGCGCGACCTCACCGGCCTGCTCGGCCGGCTCGATGAACACCTCGATCGCACCGTTGCAGCCCAGCCCGAGACCCCAGACCGCGTCGTCGTCCGCCGTGAGGTCCCAGCCGGCGAGCCGGGCGGTGCCCTCGTCCATCACGATGCGGGCCATGTCGGCCACGTCTCCCTCGAGGCACCCGCCGCTGATGTTGCCGATCGGCGCGCCATCCTCGGGCACGAGCAGGCGCGCGCCGGGGCGGCGGTAGGTCGAGCCGCGCACAGCCACGATCGTGGCCAGTGCCATCCGCTCTCCCTTGGCCGACAGGGACTCGATCGCCTCCAGGACGTCGGTGATCTCGCTCACGGCTCGATGGTCGCACAGCCGGCGTCAACCGGCGACCGTGGAACGGCCCTGAGACGCAGGGTCTTCACCTTCGCGTTCTGGGCGCCGATAGAAGCGCGGGGGATGGATCAGACCTTCAACTTCCGCGCGGCTCCAGTGCCGCTGAGGCGCCGTCTGAACCCGCGGGCGCTCGCGCTCGCGGTGGCGGCGTTGGTCACGCTGTCCGGCATCGCCTCATGCTCGCGCTGGGTGATCGACAGCGAGCGCCGCAGCATCGAACGCGCCGAGCGGGCGGGCGCCGTGACCTCCATCATCGGCACGATCTCCGGCGGCGACGACGCGGCGGAATCGAGTTCCGTCTCGGGAGCGCAGACGATCGACGCTCCTGCTCGTTCGGACACTCTCGAGGCTCTCGACGCCGCGCGCCGGGCCGCAGCGGGGCGAGCATCGTTCCTCGACGCGGGGCCGGGGCAGCTCAGCTCGATGGCCCGGGCGTTGATCTTCGTCGATGGTCCGTCCCCGGTGACCGGCGTGGTGAGCGTCGCGTCGACCCAGGGGGCATGGGCGGCGGCCGTCATGGGGCCGTCGGGCACGTGCTACTGGCTCCGCTTCTCGCCCGGCGAGGGTCCGAGCTACGGGACCGGTGAGCCGTGCACCGGAGACGCCGCGCTCGCGGCAAGCAGCGACTCCTGGTAGCCACTGTGCCTCGGTCGGCTTGCCGTCGCGGCTCACGCCCCGACGGGCGCCGAGCTCCGCGCGCCGACCGCGAGACCGCTCTCCCGGTCGAAGAAGTGGAACCGAGCCGGGTCAACTGACAGACGCACGGTGTCGCCCGGCCTGCAGTGCGTGCGGGCGTCCACGCGCGCGCAGAACCGGCACACCTGCTGCTCGTCGGCGATCAGCGGGATGTTGTCGTGGTCCGACTCGTCACTGGCCGCGGCGATCACGTCTTCGGTCAGCACGGGCGGGGCCTCGACGGGGAAGATGATGTTCACCTCCGAGCCCAGTTCCTCCGTCACCTCGGCGCGCACCTCGAGGGTCGGGAGGTCCTCGGTGTGCCAGACGTCGCAGTCCTCGAGGTCCGAGGGACGGATGCCCAGGATCACCCGGCCTCCAACGCGGTCCTGGAGCCCGTCGGAGTCCTGGCGCGGCAGCGAAAAGCCGCCGAAGGAGATCGTCTTCTCGCTCACGTCAGCTTCGACCAGGTTCATGGGCGGTGAGCCGATGAAGGCGGCGACGAAGAGGTTCGCCGGGTGGTTGTAGAGGTTCTGCGGCGTGTCGACCTGCTGGAGGACACCGTCCTTCAGCACCGAGACCCGCTGGCCAAGCGTCATCGCCTCGACCTGATCATGGGTCACATACACCGTGGTCGTGCCGAGACGCTCGTGCAGGCGGGAGAGCTCCGCTCGCATCTGGACGCGCAGCTTCGCGTCGAGGTTGGACAACGGCTCGTCCATGAGGAAGGCACGAGGCTCTCGGACCATCGCCCGACCCATCGCGACGCGCTGCCGCTGGCCGCCCGAGAGTTCCGCGGGCTTACGGCCCATGAGCGGGACCAGGCCCAGGATCCTCGCGGCGTCGGCGACCCGCGTGCGTTGTTCACCCTTCGGGGTCTTTCGCAGCCGCAGGCCGAAGCCGAGGTTCTGCTCGACCGTCATGTGCGGGTAGAGCGCGTAGTTCTGGAACACCATCGCGATGTCGCGGTCCTTCGGCGGCAGGTCGGTCACCTGCGTTCCCCCGATGGAGATCTCGCCGGCTGTGACCTCCTCGAGTCCGGCGAGGATGCGCAGGATCGTGGACTTGCCGCACCCCGACGGTCCGACGAGGACCATGAACTCCCCGTCACCGATCTCGAGTGATACGTCATTCACGGCGACGACGTCGGTGCCGAAGACCTTCGAGACGCGGTCCAGCACGATGTCGGCCATCAGCGGTGCTCCTTCCGTCGGGCATGAGTGTGTGCGGCCAGCCGAGCATGGGTCAAGGCACGGCGCGCGCGGACGTAGGCGGCCGCCGGCGCGCCGAGCCTGTCGAGACCCAGCCACGCGGCCCCGATCACGGGGGGGTCGGTCAAGACGGTGAAACTCGCGGCCGGCGCGACCTCGTGCACGCCGTCGCGGATGCGACGGAAGAAGGCGTCGTCGTCGGTGCGGAAGATGCCCCCGCCGAGCACGACGTCGACATCCAGCTTCTGCATGCGCAGTCGTTTGATCGCGGTGGTGACCATCGCGACGATCTCATCGGCCTGCCGATCCACGACGCTCCGGGCCACGGGGTCACCCGCCGATGCGGCGCTGAACACGAGCGGCGCGAGCTCGACGAGGCGGTCCTCCTCCACGCGTCCGTAATACACGGCCTCGAGCACCTGACGAGGTCGTCGGAGCCCGAAGTGCGCCGGTACGAGTTCGGCGAGGGCGGTCTTCGCACCACGACCGTCCTCGGACCGGATCGCGTACCAGAGTGCCGCCTCGCCCACGTCGGAACCACCTCCCCAGTCACCCGAGATCGGACCGACCGCGGGGAACCGGGTGATCCTGCCGTCGGGGGCCACGGCGGAGCAGTTCGTGCCGAAGCCGCACACCACGCCGACACCCCAGTGCCGCTCGGTGCCGGCCCGCAAGACGGCGAACGTGTCGTTGCGTAAGACGCTCTCCTGGGTGAGGCGCTGCGCCCGCAGCCACCGCAGGATCTTCCGGTCGTCTGCCGGAAGGTCGGCGCCGGCGAGGCAGTACACGCCGAGATCGGCGACGGGGAGGGCGAGATCGATCTGCGCGTCTCTGCACGCGCCATGCACGGCATCGAGCACCTGGCCCATGTGCTGCGGGCCACCGTTCTCCTCGAACTCCTGGGTACGGATCCTGAAGGCTCCCAGCACGGTCCCGTCCCGCTGCAACAGCGCGGCGTCGATCTTCGATCCGCCTCCGTCGACCGCGAGGAGTGCCGGGTGGCGGCTCACGGGAGCTCCTCGAGCTCGTCGACCGTCACGAACGAAGCGCCGGCGTCGCGGAGCCCGTCGACGATCGGTCGCAATGCGTCAGCCGTGCCGCCCGGCCAGCTGTGCAGAAGCACGACGGCCCCGTCGCCGTGTCGTGTCACCCGCTCGAGCGTGTCGTCGGCGATCGCGGTACCGGTGCGCCACGGTTCCCAGTCTTCGAGCTCGACGTGCCAGTGCACGTTGCGGTAGCCGAGGGAAGCCAGCATCGCCAGCACGCGGGGGTCGTCGTGCCCCGCACCGAATGGACACCGGAACCATGGCCGCGGGTCGGTGCCCGTCGCGGCGACGATCGCCTCGGCCGCATCGGCCATGTCGGCTGCGAGGCCCGGGTCGGTCAGCAAGGGCATCCGCGCGTGGTAGTGCGAGTGGTGCCCGACGAGGTGCCCCTCGTGGGCGATGCGTGCGGCGATCGAGGGGTGCGCTTGCGCCCACCGCCCCTGCACGAACACGGTTGCGCGGACCTCCAGGTCACGCAGGGTGTCGAAGATGCGTTCGGCGGCGTCGGGAGGACACCACTGCCGATCGGGATGCTCCGCGTCGAAGGTCAGCGCGACCCGGAAGTCGGAGCCCTCTGTCGAGCCGACGACACCCCCCCGGCGCTCATTCATGGGTGGTCACCTTGGCCGCGCGGTAGTAGGCCCCGGGGTCACGGCCGCGGAGTCCGGCGAGCCGCCAGGCGAGCAGCTGGCAGGGGAGGATCGACACCGCGGGAGCGAGGGCGCGCTCGAGCGGGCCCGTCGCGACTCGCATCGCTCCCGATCCGGGCTGATCGTCGGCCGTGACCAGCAGGACACCCGCCCCTGTCGCGAGGAGTTCTTCGGCCAGGGTCAGGTCGAGCTCGAGGGTCTCCGGCTCGGTCGCGATCACCACGGCGGCCAGGCCCGGTCCCGCGAGCTCCAGTGGTCCGTGACGGAACTGGCCGGTCTGGAGGGACTCCACCGGCATGCCCACGGCTTCCTTGATCGTGAGTGCGCCCATCTCCGCTGCGGCCCGGCCCGGTCCTCGGCCGAGGATCACCATCGTCTCGCGCTCGCCCAGCCAGGACACCAGCCGCTCCGGCAGATCGGCGTCGCCCAGCAGGCATTCGATCGCCACGGCGGCCAGCTCGGCGTCGGTCGCGAGGCGCTCGAGCGCCTCGCCGGGCGGGGTTCCCCCGAGCATCCGGGCGAGCGCGCCGAGGACGACGAGGGAGCCTGCGAAGGTCATCGTCGAGGGGCCTGTCTCCTCACCAGCTCCGGTGTCGACCGAGAGATCGGCCAGCGAGGTGAGGGTGTTCGCGGTGCCGTTCGTGATCGCGACCACCACCGGGTGCTCGGCCTGTCCGGCGAGACCGGCGGCCACCCGCACCACTTCGATGCTTTCGCCCGACTGGCTTACCGCGACGAGCATCGTCGATGGGCGGAGCATCCCCGTCCGAAAGTGCAGGAGCTCCGCGGCGTCGAGCATGACCGCCGCGATGCCCGCGCGGGCAAGCTCGGCCACGGCCGGGTAGCACGCGTCGTAGGAGCTCCCCATCCCGGTGAAGACGAGGGTCCGCCCGGCGGATGCATGGGCGATATCGTCGAGGACGGCGCGCTGGTCGTCGAGGCCGGCCGCCGCTCGCCGCACGGCGTCCGGTTGGCTGGCGATCTCGGCGATGAATGGGTCAGGAAAGTTTCCTAACGATTTCATCGCCGCGAGTGTACGATGCCGGCACCATGGGTGTGAAGGTGGCGGTCGTCGGCGGCGGGAGCACCTACACCCCTGAGCTCGTGGAAGGGTTCGTGCGACGCGACGACCGTCTCCCGGTCGACGAGCTGGTGCTGTTCGACATCGATCGGGAGCGCCTCGACGTCGTCGGCGCGCTCGCCGACCGCATGATGCGCAAGGTCGGCTGGACTGGGCGGCTGAGTCTCACCACCGACCGCCTCGAGGCGATCGAAGGCGCCGATTTCGTGATCGTGCAGCTCCGGGTCGGAGGGAATCAGGCGCGCTACCTCGACGAGACGATCCCGCTCGAGTTCGGGTGCATCGGTCAAGAGACGACCGGCCCTGGGGGGTTCGCGAAGGCGTTGCGCACGGTGCCGGTCGTGCTCGAGCTCGCGCAGCTCACGGCGGAACGAGGCGCGCCGGAAGCGTGGTTCGTCGATTTCACGAACCCGACCGGACTCGTGTCCCAGGCGCTGCTCGACGAGGGGCACAGGGCGATCGGGTTGTGCAACGTTGCGATCGGGTTCCAGCGCGACTTCGCCGAGATCTTCAGCGTGGACCCCGGTCACGTCGGGCTCGACCACGTGGGGCTGAATCACCTCACGTGGGAACGCAAGGTGCTCGTCGACGGCGTCGATCGCCTCCCGGAGCTGCTGGATCCGGCCGTCGACCCAAGCCCTGCGGTTCGCGGGTACCTGGACGAGCTGGACGACGAGATGCCGTTGGAGATCGCCCGGACGTTGGGCGCGATCCCCTCGTCCTACCTGCGGTACTACTACCTGACCGACCGGGTGATGCGCGAGCTGCGCGGTGGGCGCAACCGGGCCAAGGAGGTCATGGAGATCGAGGCCGGGCTGCTCGAGCTCTACAAGGATCCCACCCTCGACACGAAGCCGGAACTGCTCGAGGAGCGTGGAGGCGCCTTCTACAGCGACGCTGCTGCGGCATTGGTGGCGTCGCTGCATGCGGGCACCGGCGACGTGCAGGTCGTGAACCTGCCGAACGCCGGTGCGATCCCGAACCTGCCCGACGACGACGTCGTGGAGATCGCGGCTCGCATCGACGCTTCCGGCGCACACGCCATCGCCACCGACCCGCTCGCCCCCGAGATGGCCGGGCTGGTCCAGCACGCGAAGGCCTACGAGCGCCTCACGATCGATGCTGCCACCTCGGGCAGCCGGGCCACAGCTCTCAGGGGACTGCTGGCGAATCCCCTGGTCGGGGACTACGAACGAGCCCGGCCCCTGCTCGATGCGCTGCTTGCGGCGAACGAGCGCCACCTGCCCAGGTTCTTCCCGGCCTGACGCTCTCGATCAGTCCTTCGGCAGCTCCCACGCGTGGCGCTGCACCTTCGCGAGGGCGTCGACCGCGTCCTGCACCCCGCGCTCCCCGTCTCGGAACACCGCCTCCATGAGGTAGACGGATTCGCGGAGCCCGGCGGCCTCTGCGACGGGGAACGACATCCCCCGTGGGTCGAGGCGGTCGGCGTGCTCCACGGCCACGGGGAGACGTGACAGCGACGGCTGGAACAGCTCGTAACGGCTCATCGGCGGGTACTGCACCTCCGCCGGGATGCCCTCAGCTTCGAGGGCGGCGCAGACGGTCTCGTTCGTGGCGCCCCCGAACGCACGCGGGTCGATCGCCAGGATGTAGTTGTAGAAGCTCCATCGCGTGATGCGCCGGTCGCGGGGCATGACCCGCACGCCTGGGATGTCGGCCGCCAACCGCTCGAAGCGAAGGCCGTTGGTTGCGCGCTCTTCCTGCTGTCCTGGGAACCGCCGCATCGCGACCACGAGCAGTGCGGCGTTCAGCTCGGAGAGCCGGTAGTTCGACCCGAACGTGAACTCCTTCTCCTCGGTGTCCTTCGCACGCCCGCAGTCGATGATCGAGTGTGCGCGCCGTGCCAGGGTGTCGTCGTTCGTCAGGAGCGTGCCGCCCTCGCCGGAGGTGAGGATCTTCGACGATTGGTGGCTGAACGAGCCGAAGTCTCCGATGCATCCGGCGCCGCGGCCACGCCACTGTTGCCCGTGGGCATGTGCACAGTCCTCGATCACGGCCAATCCGTGCCGGTCGGCGATCTCGGTCAGCCGGTCCATGTCGGCCATCTGGTGACCGAGGTGCACCGGGATGATCGCCCGCGTGCGCGGCGTGATGGCCGCCTCCACGAGATCAGGGTCGATGCACCACGTCTCGGGGGTGACGTCCACGATCACGGGCAGGGCGCCCGCGGCCATCGGTGCGTACGCGGTGGCGGCGAACGTCAGGGCCGGCACGATCACCTCGTCGCCCCATCCGACGTCGAGCGCCTTGCACGCGACCTCCATCGTCACGGTGCCGTTCATCATCAGGACCCCGTGGTGAGCGCCCTGGTACGCGGCGAAGGCCTCCTCGAACGCCGTCGCGTTCACGCCGGGCTCAGGGAAGCCTCCCCACTCGCCGCCTCGCACGACCTCGGACACGGCCTCGACGTACTCATCGTCGGGCGCGGGCCACGCAGGGTACGGCGTCGAGCGCACGGGGGTCCCCCCATTCACTGCGAGTTCAGCCATCGTCGCGCTCTCCTCTCTCAGTCCTCGCTCGGGATCGGTCAGGTCTCCGTTACCCACGCCTCGTGCCGGTCAGCGTCTGGGCGGCCCGCGCTCACGAACCGGCTGTTAGCGTGGCTGCGATGGGCGCACGCGTCGTCGTGATCGGCGGGGGATCGGCCTACATGCCGGGGATCGCGTTCGCCTTCGCCCATCATGCCGAAGCGTTCGGGGACGCGACCCTGGTGCTGCAGGATGTCGACACCGGCGCGCTCGACCTGCAACGGCGTCTGACGGGCAGCATCCTGCGTTCGAGGGGAGCTCGAGGCGTTCGGGTAGAGGCTCATGGCGATCGGTCCCCCGCGCTGGAGGGCGCCGACGTCGTCCTCGCGGCCTTCCGGCCGGGTGGTCTGGTGGCCCGGCACCTCGACGAGCGCATCGCGATCGACCACGGCGTGATCGGACAGGAGACCGCTGGACCCGGCGGGTTCGCCATGGCCCTCAGATCGGTGCCGATCGTGCTCGAGGTCGCCGAGGAGATGAGGAGGCTCGCTGCCTCGGAGGCCGTCCTCCTCGACTACACGAACCCGGTGCAGGTCGTGAGCGAAGCGATGCGTCGGTTCGGCCCGGCGCTGCCGTTCCTCGGCCTCTGCGATCAAACCGCCGGCGAGGCCCGGTTCCTCGCGAGGCTGTTGGACATCGACGCTGATGCGATCGCGCTCGACACGTGCGGCACGAACCACATGACGTTCACGCGGGGGGTGCGGGTGGCGAGCGAGGACGTCACGACCGAGCTGTGGACGCTGCTCGACTCCCTGCCGTTGGAACGCCTGACGTCCGTCGCCGAGCGGCGCATCGTGCAGCTGTTCCGCCTGCTGCACCACGTGCCGAGCGAGTACATGCAGTACTTCTTCTTCCACGACGAGGTGCTGGCCGAGCAGCGAGCGCAGGGTCGCACGCGCGCGCAGGAGGTGATGGCGATCCTCCCCTCGGTGCTCGAGAGCTACCGACGGGAGGCCGACGCCGAGGATCCGCGCCCGTCGATGGCACGTGCGAGCGAGGCGCACGGCGATTTCGCCGTCTCCGTGATGGCCGCGATGCTGACCGGCACGCACCGGCGAGCGATCCTGAACCTCCCGAACGCCGGTCAGGTCGACGACCTCCCCGACGGCACGATCGTCGAGACCCCTGCGACGATCGACGGCCGAACCGTCTCGGCTGTCCCGCAAGGAGCGCTCCCCGTCGAGGTGAGCGGGCTGGTCCGACAGGTCGCGGTGCACGCTGCGATGACCGCCGAGGCCGCGGTCACGGGAGATCGCGAGCTGGCGGTGACGGCCCTGGCCCTGCACCCCCTGGTTCGGAGCGTGAACCTGGCGGATGCGCTCGTGGCGTCCTACCTCGAAGCGCACGCCGAGCACCTCCCTGCGGGCTGGGGGGGCCGATGACCGACGGCGTTCTGATCGCGGCGTCGACGCCGGATCTCGTGCGACGCGGGCGGGGTCACACATCGACGTCCTGCTTGCGCGCACCGACATCGCCGAGGACGCCCGCGGCCGCCGCTCCTGCCGCCGCTCCCGCTCGCAGCGACTCGAGGCACGATGCCCCGTCGAGCCGGGCAGCCAGGTAGCCGGCGTTGAACGCGTCGCCGGCGCCGACGGGGTCGACGTCGTCGGAGGTCGGCGGACGGAGCTCGCGCCAGGCGCCGTCGGGCTCCAGGACCGCGGCGCCGTCGGCGCCGCGCTTCACGACGACCTCGCTGGGCCCCAGCTCCGCGCAGCGCCTGGCCGACCCCGCGCCCGAGCCGCCCACGAGCAACGCGAGCTCTCGCTCGCCGCCGAGCACCACGTCGCAGCGTTCCAGCAGCGGCATCACGAGCTCGTGTGCGCGATCGGATCCCCAGAGGCCCGGACGGAGGTTCGGGTCCACGGCGCGGAGCCCGCCGGCGCGGTCGAGGAGCGCGATCGCCGCGGCCTGCGGCCCCGCCCCGAGCATCGCCGTGATCCCGGTCACGAGCACGGCGCGGGCGTCGGCGACCGGCACCCCGTCCAGCGCGGCTGGGTCGAGCGCGCTCGCGGCCGATCCGGTACGCCAGTAGCGCACCCCTCCCCGAGTATCGCGCAGCATCAGACCCGTGGGTCGCGCTGGGTCGGTTCGGACCCATCGGAGATCGACCCCTTCTCGCTCGAGGGCCTCGCGCACGCGCGTTCCGGCCGGGTCGTCCCCCAGGCTGCTGATCCACGCAGTGCGGAACCCCAGACGGGAGAGGGCGACGAGTGCGTTGCTCTCGGCGCCGCCGTGAGTCCCGGAGAACGCCGTCGCGGTCTCGAGCGGCCCGTCGTAGGCGACGAGGGAGAGCATCGTCTCGCCGAGCCCGATCACGTCGTAGGTCGTGCCACTCATCTCGTCGCCGCCTCGAGCGCGGCAGCGGCGCGGGCTCGCAGCTCGTCGAGCTCGGCGGGTGTCTCGGGCGGACGGTGTCCGGTGAGCGCCGCCCCGAGACCGACCGCCGTCGCGCCGGCGGCGAGATAGGCGCCGACGTCGTCGACGGCGATACCGCCCGTGGCGAGCATCCCGACCCCAGGGAACGGCGAGCGCAGGGCGCGGATCAGCTCCGGCCCGCCACACGGACCTGCGGGGAAGACCTTCACGGCCGAGGCGCCCAGGCCACGAGCTCGCAGCAGCTCGGTCGGCGTGAGCACACCGGGGATCGGCTCGACGCCGAGGGTGGTCGCCTGCTCGACCACCTCGTCGACGAGTCCGGGCGACACGACGAATCCGGCTCCGGCGTCGGCGCTCGCCCGCACTTGATCGGCGTCGAGCACGGTGCCCGCGCCGATCGTGGTGCCGGTTGCCGCGACCGATGCGATCGCGTCCAGGGCCCCGGGCGTGTCGAGCGTGACCTCCAGGAGCGGTATCCCTGCGTCGGCCAGTGCCTCGAGGACCGGGACAAGGTCGGCCGTTGCCCGATAGCGGATGATCCCGACCAGCGGTCCTGCATCGAGGAGCGTCATCGTTGCCAGTGACCTCCGTGCGCCGGTCGGGGCGGCCGCCGGTTGTCTTGACTGGGGTCCGGAAGCGAGCGTAGCATCCGCGCGAATAGTTAGGAAAGTTTCCTTTGCACTGAGGGGAGGCGCGACGCACCTCGACCGGAAGGCTCCGGCCGCCGGCACGCCCAGCCTGCTTCGTGCGATCAACGAACGCACCGTGCTGGATTGCGTGCTGCGCATCGGGCCGATCTCCCGAGCCCAGATCGCACGCGAGACCGCCTTGTCCAAGCCGACGGTCTCGCAGGCGCTCACCGGGCTCGAGCGGGCGGGCCTCGTCCACGAGGCGGGGCGGTCGAAGGGCGGGAAGGGACCCACGGCCATCTTGTACGAGTTGAACCCCCGGGCCGGCTGGGTCGTCGGCATCGATGTCGGACGGGACTGGGTCCGGGCCGCGATCGCCGATGTCACCGGGGAGTTCGTCGCTCGCCGGGACGAGCGGGCGCGAGTGAAGAGCGCGCGGACGTTGATCACGCAGATCGGCGCGATCGCCCACGGGCTCGCGGCCGACGCAGGCATCAGGTGGCGACAGGTGACGTTCGCCACGGTCGGGAGTCCCGGCGTGTTCGAGCCCGAGCGTGGTCAGGTGGCGCTCGCATACAGCCTGCCGGGGTGGGGGCGAGAAGGCCTGGTCGAGATGGTGCAGGCCGAGCTCGGCACCAAGACCGCCTTCGAGAACGACGTGAACCTGGCGGCGCTCGGTGAGCAGTGGCACGGGCTCGGCAAGGGTGTCGGCAACTTCGTCTACCTGCACCTGGGCACGGGCGTCGGCATGGGGCTGGTGCTCGACGGCGAGCTGTTCCGCGGCAGCACCGGGGCTGCCGGTGAGGTGGGGTACATGCCGCTGGTGGGCACCGATCTGAAGGACCCGACGAGCCGCCGCCGGGGTGCGCTCGACGCCGCCGCGAGCGCCGCCGGGGTCGTCGCGACCGCGCGGAAGCTCGGCATGTCGCCGCCGCTGACCGCCAAGCGCGTGTTCAACGCGGCTCGCGCGGGTGACGCGAAAGCCAGGCGGGTCGTGCGCATGGAGGCCCAGCGCATCGCGCTCGCGATCGCGGCGGTTGCCTCGGTCGTCGATCCGGAGCTCGTGATCCTCGGCGGCGGCATCGGCGGCAACGGAGACCTCCTGCTCGAACCGGTGGAACGGGAGCTGCGTTCGATCTCGCCGTTCCGACCACGGGTCGAAGCATCGGTGCTCCGCGAGGAGGCCACGCTGTACGGCTCGGTGTTCATGGCGCTGCAGGCGGCGCAGGACCAGCTGTTCGCCAGAGGGAAGGTGCCGGCCTGATGCACGGAAGATCGCTCACGAACGTACAACCGATCATCAGCAGCTCGGAAGAGATCCCGGGAACGACCGGGGGAGGGAGGCGCATGATGAGGCCTTTGGTGGTGGCGACGGCCGTGCTCGCGTTCGTGGCCGCGGCGTGTACGGCTGGTGGCGGGGACGAGCCCGCTCCCACCGTGGACACCGCCGCGTCGAACGAGCCGGTGACCGTGACGCTCACGGGGGAATGGACCTCGAAGCGCGAGTGCGACGAGTGGCAGAACTCGTTCAAGGACGGCTTCGAGGCCGAGTACCCGTGGATCACGGTCGACGCGAAGTGCGGCGTGACCGAGGAGAAGCAGATCGCGGCGATCAACGCGGGCAACCCGCCCGACGCGTTCCTGTCCTTCGGGGTCGACAACGTCGGACGCTTCTGTGACTCGGGCGCATGGGTGGACCTGAACCCCTACATCGACGGGGAGGCCGGGTTCGATCGCAGCATCTTCCCCGAGACCGCGCTTACGTACACGAGCTTCGAAGGAACGCAGTGCTCGCTGCCGTTCCTGACGGACACGACCGCGCTCTACTACAACCTGGACCTGTTCCAGAAGGCCGGTCTGACCGATCCGCCGAAGACCACGGACGAGTTGACCGAGGACGCGAAGGCGCTCACCGAGTTCAACGCCGACGGGTCGATCAAGGTCGCCGGGTTCGTGCCGGTGACCGACTACTACTGCTGCAGCAGTAACCTCTTGAACCTCGGTCACATGTTCGGCGCGCAGTACCTCGACGAGGAAGGGAATCCCGCGTACGCGACCGATGCCGCATGGGCCGAGATGTTCCAGTGGCAGCACGACTTCATCGCCGAGGTCTATGGTGACGGCGACTTCCAGGTGGGTGCCGACAAGCTTCGGAAGTTCGTGGCCGGCGCAGGGAACGAGTGGGGCAAGCCACAGGACTTCCAGCGGGGCCGGGTCGCGATGCAGATCGACGGTGAGTGGAGGAATGCCTTCCTGGCGGACTTCGCGCCCGACCTGAACTACGACACCGCCCCCTTGCCGACCGCACCCGATAAGACCGATCAGTACGGGTCGGGCGTCGTCGGCGGCACGATCATCGGTATCCCGAAGGGGGCCGAACACCCCGCGGAGGCCTGGCTACTCGTGAAGTACCTGGCGACGAACACTGAGACGCTCGTCTACATGGCGAACTACGTGAACAACGTGCCCACGACGATCGATGCGATCAACTCACCCGATCTGAACCTGCCCGAGCAGTTCGGCACGTTCATGGAAGCCTTCAACCACCCGGACTCGGCGTACAGGCCGACGACGGTGATCGGCGAGGAGTTGGAGCAGTACTTGGTCAACTTCGCGGCCGACTGGCAAACGGGTGACGCGAGCGACCTGCAAGGCGGACTCGAGAGGGCCACTCAGGAGACGCAGGACGCCCTCGACCAGGCGCAACTCTAAGGAGCGGAACCACGGCGCAGGCGACGACGGCACCGATCGAGCGGGGGACGCGGCGAACGTCCCCCGCTCGCCGGCGCCAGACGCTGAAGCGGTACCTGCTGGTGCTGTTGTTCATGTCGCCGTGGATCGTGGGGTTCCTCGCGTTCACGCTCTACCCGATGATCTCCAGCCTGTATTTCTCCTTCACCAGCTACGACCTGCTCTCCACCCCCCACTGGATCGGGCTCGAGAACTACCGCTTCATGTTCACGAAGGACCCCCTCTTCTGGACGGCGATCAAGAACACGGCATGGATCATCGTGATCGGCGTGCCCGTTCGCATACTGGCGGCGATCGTCACCGCCTCGTTGCTCGTGCGCCCAAAGCGGGGGGTCAAGGCCTATCGCACGCTGTTCTTCGTGCCGACCCTCGCGCCGGCCGTCGCCGCCGCGCTGGCGTTCCTCTTCCTGTTCAACCCGGAGACGGGCCCCGTGAACCAGATCCTCGGAGCGGTCGGCATCAAGGATCCGCCGCTGTGGCTCTTCGACGCACAGTGGTCCAAGCCCACTCTTGTGCTGTTGATCCTGTGGGGAGTCGGCGACGCGATGATCATCTTCCTCGCGGGCATGCTCGACGTGCCCCGACAGCTCTACGAGGCGGCCGACATCGAAGGCGCGAGCGGTTGGCAGAAGTTTCGCTCGGTGACTCTGCCCTTGATATCGCCGGTGATCTTCTTCTCGCTCGTGGTCGGCGTGATCTACGGTTTCCAATACTTCACGCAGCCGTACGTGATCAGCTTCTGGCTCACCGGTGATGCCGCCCAGATCGGCCACCCGCAGAACTCGCTGCTCTTCTTCACGTCGCGCCTTTACCAGATGGGGTTCCAGAACTTCAAGATGGGGTATGCCTCGGCGCTCGCGTGGGTGTTGCTCTTGGTGACGATGATCTGCACCCTCTTGATCCTGCGGAACTCGAGGCGATGGGTGCATTACGGAGGGGGGCTCCGATAGCCACGCCGACCGTCTCCGTCGCACGAGGGCCGGCACCGGCCCCCGCTGCTCCGTTGGTGCCGCGGCCGGTGCCGCCCGAGATCCGCAGACGGCGGTTCCTGATGTCGGTCGCGAACCACTCGATGTTGATCGCGGTCGCCGCGATGTTCACCCTCCCGTTCCTGTTCGTGATCCTCACGTCGTTGATGACGACCGACCAGGCGCTGACCACCGAGCTGTGGCCGCGGCCGTTCCAGTGGAGCAACTACGCGGAGGTGTTCCAACGGCTGCCGGTGATCCGCTACGCGTTCAACACGATGACGATCGCGACGCTGTCGACCGTCGGCGTGCTGGTCTCGAGCATCCCGGTCGCGTACGCCCTGGCGCGCATGCGGTGGCGCGGCCGCAACGCAGCGTTCGTCGTGATCCTGGCGACGATCATGCTGCCGTATCAGGTCACGATCGTGCCCCTGTACGTCGTGTTCGCGCGTTACGGCTGGATTCCGTCGTTCAAGCCGCTGATCGTGCCGCTGTTCTTCGGCGACGCGTTCTCGATCTTCCTGATGCGGCAGTTCTTCATGACGATCCCCGAGGAGCTCTCCGACGCGGCGCGGGTGGACGGCGGGAGCGAGTGGCAGATCATGACGCGAGTGGTCGTGCCGCTCGCGAAGCCGGCGATCGCGGCCGTCGCGCTGTTTCAGTTCCTCTACTCATGGAACGACTTCTTCGCACCCCTGCTGTTCCTGAGCGATGACCCCGGGCTGTGGACGCTCGCGATCGGCCTGAACGAGTTCCGAGGGCTCCACCAGGTCGAGTACAACCTGATGCTGGCCGCCTCGGTGCTGTTCATGCTCCCCGTGATCGTGTTGTTCTTCCTGGCTCAGCGGGTGTTCATCGAGGGCGTCACGCTGACCGGCGTCAAGGGCTAGTCGGATTCGTCGCGTCGAACGGAGGTCTCTGGGTGCGGGTGGCGTTGTTCGGATGCGGGTGGGTGCAGGACTTCCACGCCCGCGGCGTGCTGGCGCACGGGGATGAACTGGTCGCCGTCGCGAACCATCGAGAGGAGAGCGCCCTCGTCTTCGCCGAGCGGCACGGCGTGCCACGCGTGACCACCGACTGGCAGGAGCTCGCAGGCGATCCTGAGGTCGACGCCGCCATCGTGGCCACACCGAACTTCCTACACGCGCCCCAGTCGATCGCGCTGCTCGAGGCGGGAAAGCACGTGTTGGTCGAGAAGCCGATGGCGGTGTCGCTCGCCGAGTGCGACGTGATGATCGAAGCGGCGCGCTCCTCGGCGGCATCACTGATGGTGGCGCACTGCTGGCGGTTCCGCGACGAGGTGATCGCCCTCCGCGACCGCATAGCGGCGGGCGGCCTCGGTGAGGTCGTGAAGACCAGGGGTTACGGCGTGCACGCGAACTGGGGACCGAGCGGCTGGTTCACCGACCCCGCGCTCTCGGGGGGCGGGGCGCTGGTCGACATGGGGGTGCACGCGATCGACACGGCGCGGTTCCTGCTCGGCGACCCGGAGCCCGGCCGGGTCTGCGCGAAGATCGGCACCCGGTACGGAGCGTACGACGTCGACGACGACGCGATCCTGCTGATCACGTGGTCGCAGGGCACGAACTCGATCGTCGAGAGCGGTTGGTGGCATCCGCACAAGGAGGGCATGGAAGCCGACACCGAGGTCTACGGCACGAAGGGCTACGCACGCATCTTCCCGAGGCTGGAGCCGAGCGAAGACTACGAGCACTGCACGCAGCCGATGTACACAGCGCAGGTCGCGGAGTTCCTCGACGCGATCGCCGGGGGCCGCCAGCCGCAGCCGACCGGCGACGACGGGAGGGCCGTGATCCAGGTGGTCGAGGCCGCGATCGAGTCGGCCACTTGAGGCTCAGCGCCCCTCGCTCGCAGCCGGTTCGCGCGTCTTCCACCCCGGGTCTAGACTTCGGCGCCTACCGAGTTCCGACCACGCTGCACCGCCGCGGGAAGGGGGATCCGTCCGTGACGAACGTGTCCGTGAGCGTGAACGGGCAGTTGCGCGAGGCCGACGTCGAGCCACGCACGTTGCTCGTGTACTTCCTGAGGGAGACCCTCGGACTCACCGGGACCAACGTGGGGTGCGACACCTCGACGTGCGGTTCCTGCACCGTGCTCGTTGACGGCGAGTCGGTGAAGAGCTGCACGATGCTCACCGCCCAGGCCGACGGCCGCGAGGTCACGACGATCGAGGCGATGGCCGACGGCGACGCGATGCACCCGATCCAGGACGCCTTCCACCGCAACCACGGTCTGCAGTGCGGCTACTGCACGCCGGGCATGGTGATGGCTGCCGCGAGCTACCTGAAGGAGAACCCGACGCCGACCGAGGAAGAGGTCCGCGAGGCGCTTGAGGGCAACCTCTGCCGGTGCACCGGGTACCAGAACATCGTGAAGTCCATCCTCGACGCCGCCGGTTCGATGAGCGGCGCCACAGCCTGAGGAGGAGCCGACATGGTCGCGACCGAGAACTACGTCGGCAGCCCGGTCCTTCGCAAGGAGGACGCCAAGCTCCTGACGGGCCAGGGCAGCTACGTCGACAACCAGTCGATGGCGGGCATGGTGTGGATGACGCTCGTGCGGCCCCCGCACGTGCACGCCACGATCGATTCGATCGACGCGTCCGCCGCAGCGTCGATGCCGGGGGTGGTGGCGGTCTACACCGCCGCAGACCTCGAGGATGCGTTCCCGTCGAGCCTGCCCATGGTGTGGCCGATCACCGAGGACATCAAGATCCCGACGCATTGGCCGCTCACGAAGGACAAGATCCGGTTCGCGGGCGACGCGGTCGCCGTGGTCGTCGCCGAGACCCGTGAGCAGGCGGAGGATGCCGCCGAGGCCGTGACGGTGCGTGCCACCGAGCTTCCCGTGGTGAACGACCTCGAGGAAGCCGCGAAGGACGAGGTGGTGCTGCACGAGGACCTCGGCACGAACGTCGTCGTGCACTGGTCGCACGGCGGCGGCGGCGACCAGTCGGTCTTCGATTCGGCGCCGGTGATCCTGCAGGAGCGGTACACCCAGCCCCGGTTGATCCCGAACGCGATCGAGGCCCGCGGGTGCCTGGCGTACGGCATCCCCGCCGCGGGCGAGTTCACGCTCGTCTCGGCGACCCAGATCCCGCACATCGCGCGGGTTGGGTTGTCGATCGCGACGGGCATCCCGCAATCGAAGCTGCGCATCATCGCGCCCGACGTCGGCGGCGGGTTCGGCTCGAAGCTGAACGTCTACGCGGAGGAAGCCCTGGCGCTCGCTCTCGCGCGGAAGACCGGGCGCCCGGTGAAGTGGATCGAGACGCGGCAGGAGAACTACCTCGCCACGATCCACGGCCGCGGTGTGCTGCACGATTGCACGCTCGCCGGCACCGACGACGGCGACATCCTGGGCATGAAGTTCGTCGAGCTCGCCGACATGGGTGCCTACTTCCAGCTGCTGACGCCCGGTATCCCCGAGCTCGGCGGGTGGGTGTACATGGGGCCCTACGACACGAAGGCGTACTGGTACGAGTTCAGAGGCATCATGACCAACGCCACGCCGACCGACGCCTACCGCGGCGCCGGCCGGCCGGAGGCGACGTTCGTGATCGAGCGACTCGTCGACGCGTACGCGAGAAAGATCGGGATGGATCCGGCCGAGGTCCGGCGGAAGAACTTCCTGCCGCCGTCCGAGGAAGCGTTCGGCTCGATCATGGGCCTCAACATCGACTCGGCCAACTACGAGCCGACCTTCGACCGCGCGCTGGAGCTCGCCGAATACGACCAGTTGCGGAAGGAGCAGCAGGCGCGACGCGATCGCGGTGACGTGAAGCAGATCGGCATCGGGCTCTCGAGCTACATCGAGATGTGCGGACTGGCCCCGTCGGAGATCCTCGGCGCACTGCGCTACGTCGCCGGCGGCTGGGACGCCGCCGAGATCGAGTGCCGTCCCGACGGCAAGGTCGTGGTCCGGACCGGCACGTCGCCGCACGGGCAGGGGCACGAGACGTCGTGGTCGCAGATCGTGGCCGACGGACTGGGCGTGACGCCCGACGACGTCGAGGTGCTCCACGGCGACACCTCGGTCTCCCGGCTCGGGATGGACACGTACGGATCGCGCTCGGCGAGCGTCGGCGCGGAAGCGGTCGCGAGGGCGCTCGAGAAGGTCCGCGACAAGGCCCGTACGATCGCCGCACACGAACTCGAGGTGAGCGAGGACGACCTCGAGTGGGCGGAAGGGGCGTTCCGCGTGCAGGGCGCGCCCGACAAGGCTCGCACGATCCCCGAGCTGGCCGCCTCGGCGTGGCACGCGCACGCCCTGCCGAAGGACATGGAACCCATGCTCGAAGGCACGGCCGTGTTCGATCCACCGAACTTCACTTGGCCCGGCGGCACGCACGTGTGCGTCGTGGAGGTCGACACCGAGACGGGCAAGACGGACATCTTGAAGTACGTCGCGGTCGACGACTGCGGCAACGTGATCAACCCGATGCTGGTCGAGGGCCAGGTGCACGGTGGCGTCGCGCAGGGAGTCGCCGAGGCGCTGTACGAGGAGGCGATCTACGACGAGTCGGGCAACCTGACCACGTCGTCGATGACCCAGTACCTCGTGCCGACCGCCGTCGAGATCCCGACGATCACCCAGGACCGTACGGTGACCCCGTCGACGACGAACTCGCTGGGCGTGAAGGGCATCGGCGAAGCGGGCACGATCGCCTCGCCGCCCGCCGTCGTGAACGCCGTCATCGACGCGGTCTCGCATCTCGGTGTGAACCACATCGAGAAGCCGGCATCACCCGAGCGGGTGTGGCGAGCGATCAAGGACGCGCAAGGGGGTGCGGCATGATCCCGGCGGCCTTCGAGTACGCGAGGGCCGAGTCGGTCGACCACGCCATCGAGCTGCTCGGCGGCGCCGACGACGCGAAGATCCTGGCCGGCGGACACTCGCTGCTTCCTCTGATGAAGACGCGGCTCGCGCAGCCGTCACTCCTCGTCGACATCACGCGTATCGGCGACCTGTCGTACATCCGCGAGGACGGCGACCAGATCGCGATCGGAGCGCTGACGCGTCACCACGACGTGGCGAACAGCGAGCTGTTGCAGCAGGCGGCGCCGATCGTGGCCGACACGGCCGAGCAGATCGGCGACCCGCAAGTGCGCCACGTGGGCACGATCGGCGGGTCGATCGCGCACGCCGATCCGGCGGGCGACATGGGCACGGTGATGCTGGCGCTCGGCGCGTCGTTCATGGTCCGCGGCGCCGGCGGAGCGTCGCGCACCGTCGCGGTCGGCGACTTCTTCAAGGGGCTCTTCCACGCCGACCTCGCCCCGAACGAGGTGCTCACCGAGATCCGCGTGCCGAAGACGACCGGCGGCTGGAGCTACCTGAAGTTCCATCGACGGGCGATCGACTGGGCGATGGTGGGGGTGGCCGCGGTCCAGCGGAACGGCTCGGCGAGCGTTGCCCTCACGAACATGGGCGAGACGCCGATCCGAGCCGCCGGTGTCGAGGAGGCGCTCGCCGGGGGAGCCGATCCGGCGAGCGCGTCGCAGCGTGCCGACGAAGGCACCGCGCCCCCGTCCGACGCGTTCGCCAGTGCCGAGTACCGCAAGGAGGTCTCCAAGGTGCTGGTGCGGCGGGCCCTCGAGGAGGCGCTCGCGTAACGACCGCCGGGTTCGCCACGATCTGGAGGTACGAGGTCGACCCCGAGCGGGTCGAGGCGTTCGAGCGAGCGTACGGCTCCTCCGGCGCCTGGGCGACGCTCTTCAGGCTTGGCGTGGGCTACCTCGGGACGGAACTGCTCCTCGAGGTCGGGCGACCGGGCCATTACCTCACCGTCGATCGCTGGTCCTCGAGGGACGACTACATGCGCTTCCTGGTCGAGCATCGTGAGGCGTACGACGCGTTGGATGCGACGAACGACGGCCTGACCCGGCGAGAGGTGCACGTCGGGTCGTTCGAGACGTTCGAAGGAGGCTGAGCACGGTGATCCCCGAAGCCGAAGACGCGTTCGGCGCCGCGATGTACGCGCGCTGGAAAGGCGACGACGCCCGGCTGGTGATCGAGCGTGACGACGGACTGGTGGATCTCGACTCGTACGACTACGTCGCCCCGTTCCCGCGGTGGTCGTCACACGAGCGTGCGGCGGCGCGGCGGGTGCGAGGGCGTGTGCTCGACGTCGGGTGCGGTGCCGGCCGTGTGGCGATCCATCTGGAACCTCGTGGGCACGAGGTCGTGTCCATCGACGTCTCGCCCGGCGCGATCCGCACGGCCAGGGAACGGGGAGTCCGTGATGTCAGACTGCTCTCGGCGTCAGGCGTACGCCGCGCCGACGGCCCGTTCGACACGATCGTGATGTACGGCAACAACGCGGGCCTGCTGCGCGACGCTCGCTACGCTCCCTGGTTGCTGCGGCGGTTCGCCGGCGTCACCGGAGGCGACGGGCTCATCGTCGCGAGCACCCTGGACCCCTACGAGACCACCGACTCGGCGCATCGCGACTACCACCGATCGAACCGACGGCGCGGTCGCATGGGTGGTCAGATCAGGATACGGGCGCGCTTCCAGCGGCTCGCGACGCCGTGGTTCGACTACCTCTTCACGTCGGTGCGTGAGCTCGAGCGACTGATCGAGGGCACCGGTTGGACCCTCGACGACGTGATCGAGGGAGCTGGCCCTACGTACGCGTTCGTGCTCCGCAAGGGCTGATCCACCCGCCGCGAACGGCTCCTCGCGCGCGGGTCCTTCGTCGTTCCTCGCCGGCCGGGTGCATGACACGATGGGGACAACAGCAAGGAGCGCCGGCGATGACGTCCCGGGCACGATGCGGTCGGGTCACCCTCACGCTGGCGGTGGTCGCGGGCGTGATGTGCGCCGCGCGGGCGGCCGCTGCACCGGGTGACCTCGATCGCACGTTCGGTGGCGACGGGAGGGTCGTCACGAACCTCACGGGGTCGAGCGACAGCGTCGCCGACGTGGCGATCCAGGCGAACGGGAGGATCGTCGTCGTCGGGCGGACCCCCGGGCGTCGCTACGGGAAGTTCGCCCTCGCACGGTATCGCCCCGACGGACGCCTCGACCAGACGTTCGGCGGCGACGGCATCGTCACGACGAACATGGCGAAGCGCGAGGACGCGGCATCGGCGGTCACGATCCAGACCGACGGCAGGATCGTGGTGGTGGGTACCGCGAGCATCCGCGCGAGGAGGGTGTTCGCGATCGCCCGTTACGACCCCGACGGCACGCTCGATGCCGGGTTCGGGAACAACGGCAAGGCGAGGATCGGCTTCACCCAAGGGGGCGACGACGCCGCGGCCGACGTGGCGGTCCAGCCCGATGGCAGGATCGTGGTCGTCGGAAGCTCGTTCGATCTCGACCGGTTCGCGCTCGCACGACTCGACCCCGACGGCACGCTCGACCCCACGTTCCACGCCGACGGCAAGGTGACGACCAGTGTGAGCAACGGCGCCGACTCGGCCGAAGCGGTGGCGATCCAGCCCGACGGGAAGATCGTCGTGGTCGGCGAGTCATGGACGCTCTCCGGCTGGGACGGCATCGATGTCGCGCGGTACGAGACCGACGGGCAGGTCGACCCGACGTTCGGGATCGACGGCGTCGCGACGGTCGACCTCACCGAGGGCAGTGACGGCGCCGGGGACATGGCTCGCGCCGTGGCGATCCAGCCTGACGGGAAGATCGTGGTCGCCGGCGACGCCGGCGGGGCGGCCGAGTTCACCAGCGGCTTCGGCCTCGCTCGATTCGACGACGACGGCACTCCCGACGCGTCGTTCCACGGTGACGGCACGGTCGTCACGAACTTCACGAGATGGGACGACAGCGCGAGCGATCTGGCGATCCAGGCCGACGGAAAGATCGTGGTCGTCGGGGTGGCGGGGTATTCGTGGGACACCGTCGCGACCTTCGCGCTCGTTCGGTACGCCCCCGACGGCACATTGGACGGCTCGTTCGGCGACCACGGGAAGCTCCGGACACGCTTCCGCGCGAGGATCCCGGATGACCCGGTTGGCATCGTCGGCGCGTGGGCCAGGGGGGTCGCGATCGACGCCGACGGGCGCATCGTGGCGGCCGGCGGTGTGGACCGCGTCGTCGACGGACATCTCGACGGCCGGTTCGCCCTCGCCCGATACCGCGTGGGGTAGGCGGCTCCCGAGCCGCGCCATCTCGAGCGACGCGGGACTTTGACGTTGCCGGTCCCCGTCTGTTGGATGTGGAGCGATGCTCGCACAAGCCGCGATCGACGCCACCCGATACTCGACCGAGTGGTGGCGCGACCTCGGCATCCGGCTCGGTCTCGCGGTGGCGCTCGCGCTCATCGCCACGTTCCTGCTCCGTGCGTGGGTCCGGCGCTGCGAGCGCCGCGCGGAGGCGGTGGCCGACGACTCGATGGAAGGGCCGCGCCGACGGCGCCTCGCCACGATCGCGGGTCTCGTCTCCGCGACCCTCCAGGTGATCATCTGGATCGTGATCGGCTTCTACCTGCTGGCGGAGTTCGGGGTGCCGCTCGGCCCTCTCTTCGCCAGCGCCGGCATCGCGGGGGTCGCGCTTGGCTTCGGTGCGCAGACGCTGGTGAAGGACACACTCGCGGGGCTCTTCATCGCGCTGGAAGGACAGTTCGACATCGGTGACGTGATCGACCTGCAGACCGAGGGCGGTCCCGTGAGCGGCACGATCGAGGGGCTCACGCTGCGGATCACCGCGGTGCGCCAGTACGACGGCACGCTGAGCATCGTGCCGAACGGCTCGATCCAGGTGACGAGCAACAAGACCCGTGGCTGGGGCAGGGCGATCGTCGACGTGCGCGTCGCGCTCGCCGAGGACCCCGACCGGGTGCGCCAGGCGCTCGACGACCTGCTGGCCCACCTCGCGAACGAGGAGCCGCTCCGGTCGTGGCTCCGTGAGGCGCCCTCCGTGCTCGGCGTCGTGCAGCTCACCGACATCGCCCAGGTCGTCCGCGTGGTCGCGCAGACCCGGCCCGGGAACCGACTGGAGGCCGAACGCTTCCTGCGGGAGCGGATCACGGCGCGCATCACCGAGCAGGGCATCAAGGTGCCGCCGGTGCCCGGCGCCGTCGGCCAGCCGGGCGGATCCGGCATTGGCCTGTAGACCTGCGCTGCCGACGGCCCGCCGGTACGCTGTGGGCATGCCCGGTTTCCCGTTCGATTCGGTGGACGAGCTCCAGGCAGCGCTCGGCGAGCACTCCTACTTGGCCGACCGCGGGCTCGCGACGGCGATCTACTTGTCGCTCTCGCTCGGCAAGCCGTTGCTGCTCGAGGGCGAGGCCGGCGTCGGCAAGACCGAGGTCGCGAAGACACTCTCGCAGCTGCTCGGGCGCGACCTCATCAGGCTGCAGTGCTACGAGGGCATCGACGCGTCGCAGGCCCTGTACGAGTGGAACTACTCGCGGCAGCTGATCGCGGTGCGCGCGATGGACGCCGCCGACGCCGCCACCCACGTCGAGGACCTGTTCGGGGAGGACTTCCTCGTCGAGCGGCCGCTGCTGGCGGCGATCAGGGCGGGTGACAGCGCGGTGCTGCTCGTCGACGAGCTCGACCGCGCCGACGACGAGTTCGAGGCGTTCCTGCTCGAGATCCTGAGCGAATTCGCCGTGACGGTGCCAGAGGTGGGGCGTGTCGCGGCCCAGACGCCCCCGGCCGTCGTCGTCACGTCGAACCGCACGCGTGAGCTGCACGACGCGCTGAAGCGGCGATGCCTGTACCACTGGATCGATCATCCGCACCTGGATCGCGAGGTCGCGATCGTGCGCGCCAGGGCGCCGCATGTGAGCGAGTCGCTCGCTCACGACGTCGCCGAGGCCGTCGCGCGCCTGCGGGAGCTCGACCTCGCCAAGCTGCCCGGCGTGGCCGAGACGATCGACTGGGCGAACGCGCTCGCGTTCCTGGGCGCCGACGGGCTCACCGAGCCCCTCGCCGTCGAAACGCTGGGAGCCGTCGTGAAGGATCACGAGGACCAGCAGCTCGTGGCTGCCCACCTCGCCGAGGTCGTCGGCGAGGATGGTTGACCGCACCGCTGTCCCCGGTGACGGCGGGGGAGGCCCGCTCCTCCCGCTGATCGGGCTCGGCCGGGATCTGCGGGCGCGTGGGCTTCCCGTCGGAACCGGGCGGATCCTGACGTTCGTCCGCGCGGTCGCCGCCCTCGGGCTCACGGACCGCGATTCTCTTTACTGGGCCGGGCGCACCACGATGGTCTCCCGCCGCGACGACCTCGAGGCGTACGACGTGGCGTTCGACGACTGGTACCGGTCCCTGCGGACGACCGACGACCTCAGCATCGAGCTCAACCTCCCCATGCCATCACCCGAGGGCGACGACGATTACGACTGGGGACCCCAGCCCGACGATCTCGAGATACAGGTCGCCGCGGCGTCGGAGTGGCGCGGTCTCGACGACGACGAAGAGGTCGAACCCGGTGAGGAGTCGTCGATCCGCATCGTCGCGAGCGGCGCCGAGGTGCTGCGCTCGAAGTCGTTCGGCGAGCTCACCGACGAGGAGCGGGCCCGCGTCGCCGCGCTGATCCGGTCGCTCCGGCTGCGGGTACCGGTCGAGCGCACCCGCCGTACCCGCCCGTCCCCCAAGGGGGAGCGGTTCGATCTGCGCCGAACGCTCCGCCGGTCGTTGCGCACCCAGGGCGAGCCGTTCGAACGGGCCTGGCGCGGGCGGACCGCGCGCCGACGCCCGCTCGTGCTGATCCTCGACATCAGCGGGTCGATGGCCCCGTACTCGCGCGCGTTGATGCAGTTCGCCTACGCCGCGATGGCGGCGGGCAGGCGGGTCGAGACGTTCGTGTTCGGCACGAGGCTCACGCGCGTGACGCGGACACTCCGCACGAAGGACCCGGACCGGGCGCTGCACGAGATCGGGCGGCAGGTCGAGGACTGGGAGGGGGGCACCCGCATCGGGGAATCGCTGAAGACGCTGCTCGACGGGTGGAGCCAGCGCGCGGCCCTGCGAGGCGCCGTGGTCGTGTTCTGCTCCGACGGGCTCGAGCGGGGCGACCCCGAGCTGCTGCGAGCACAGATGGCGCGTCTGCGCCGGCTCGCCCACCGGGTGATCTGGGTGAACCCGCTGAAAGGCTCGCCGCGGTACGAGCCGCTCGCCCGCGGCATGGCGGCTGCGCTGCCGAGCGTCGACGTCTTCCTGTCGGGACACAACCTCGAGAGCCTCGAGCACCTGGCCGCGGCCCTGGGAAAGTGAGACAGGTGCTTGGGTGCGAGACGGCTAGGCTGGCTGACGACGATGCGTGAGGACGACGAGATCATCGAAGCCTACGAGCGTGAACTCGGTCAAGGGCCACCGGCCTCGCCGCAACGGCGCGGTTCGAACCGAGGGTTCTGGCTCGTGCTGGGCACGATCGTCGCCGCGAGCGCGATCATCGTCGTGGAGATCTTCGCGCACCGTCCGATCGCGAACACGATCGGACGGGCGCAGCACGATCTGACCGTCGCCGAGGCCGAGGCCCGCTCCGTCCTTGCCGCGACGGGCACGTACGAGGGTGCCGGCGCCGAGTCGCTCGAGGAGGCCCAGCTCGACGACGGCGCGCTGAACGTGGTCGGGCCCGACGAGACGTCGTCGGGGCTCGGTGAGGTGAGCGTCTATGCCGACGCCACGACCTGGGCGGCCGCGGTGAGCGCGACACCCAACGCGTGCTTCTACCTGAAGCTCGTCCTCGGCCGCGCCGAGCCGCTCTACGGCGTGGGCACCGAGTGCACGGGGCGGGCGGCGCTGGACTCCCGGGACTCCCGCTGGTAGCTAGGGCGCCGGCGGGGGAGGCGGCAGCGAGGTCGGCCGGTCGACGGGATGGGCGCCCGGCGGCGGCGACGGCAGCGCGAACGGATCGGGTGGTGCGGGCGTCACGGCCCCGGCGGTCGGCTCGATCGAGGCGTTCGCGTCGGTGCCCACGAGGATCACCACGGTCGTGGCCCACCGATCGCCCAACCGCTGGTCGGTGTCCGAGCGGATCACAGCGATGCCTCCCACGAGGTACGGGATCACGTACGGGAACGCGTCGACGACCCGAGCCAGGTTGCGGATCAGGGCCGGGCCGAACCCGATGCGGGAGCCATCGGGTCGCCGGACCCTGATGCCGAGGACGACCTTCCCGACGGTCGCCCCGAACGCGCCCTCGAGGACCACGAAGTAGGCGAGGGTGATCGCTATGGGGATGACGAAGTCCATGCCCTCCCATCGGATGGAATAGACTCCGTCGACCGACGACGTCTCGGCGAACGGCACCCACGCGAGCGCGGTGATCAGTCCGTCGATGAGGAGGGCAACGAACCGTCTTCCCACCCCGATGTATCGCATCCGCCCGTCCCTTGCCCGGCGGGGGCTCTCCCCACGGGCGACCCGACGCTAGGGCCGCCGCTCGACCCGGTCAAGCACGGCCCGAGGGCACCGGCCGTCTGCCGCGCTTCAGGTTGACCGCGCCACGGTCCGATGCCCGAACCATGATCGGAACCTCCAAGGCCGGCGCAGCGGTGAGCATGGCAGCAGCGATCCTGACGACGTCGGTGCTGACGGTGACGGTCGTGCCCGTGCGCGCGGCGCCACACCTCGCGCCGTCGCCCGGGAAGCTCGGCCCGGGGCTCACGTACCAGCGGATCAAGGATCGCCCGGGGCCGGTGGTGGTGCACGTCGTGCGGCTCGACCCCGCGCAGGAGACGACGATCGACCTCGGCGCCGGCGGTCCGACGATGGGCTCGTTCGCACGACCCAGCACGATCGGCCGGGCGCACGGCGCGTTGATCGCGATCAACGGGGACTTCGGGTTGCTCCGCGGGTACCCCGTCCATCCGTTCATGATGGACGGGCTCCTGATGGGTCGCGGGGTGCAGAACGGCACGAGCTTCGCGGTCGCGCACGACGAGACCTCCACGTTCATCGGCCCACCCCATCCCGTCGTCGACGGGTTCCTCGAAGCGGGAGGTCTCGGGTTCCCGGTCTCGGGGTGGAACTCGCACCGCCCCGCGGCAGGTGCGATCGCGGCGTTCACGAAGTACGGAGGGGCAGTCCATCGGCCTCCCGACAGCGGGTGCGGGGCGCGGCTGGGGGCAGACGGGCCGCTCGGCTGGGCTCCGCTCGAGGCGGGGGTCTCGCGGAGCTACACGGTCGAGGCCGTCCGATGCGTCTCCCCGCCGACGCGGGTGCGATCCGAGCAGGTCGTGCTCGCGTCGAGGCGTTGGGGGAAAGGCGCCGACGCGATCGAGGCGATGCAGCCCGGCGATCGCGTCGGACTCTCGTGGTCGGTGGGGTGGACGCAGGTGCTCGACTCGGTCGGGGGCATGCCGCGACTCGTCGACGACGGCGACTCCGTCGCCCCTTCGTGCGGGTCGTCGTTCTGCCGACGCCATCCTCGGACGGGGATCGGGGTCACGAGCGACGGCACGCTCCTGCTCGTCGTGGTCGACGGTCGGTCGCGACGGTCGGTCGGCATGACCCTGCGACGGTTCGCGCGGACCTTCGTCGACCTCGGGGCCGTGGAGGCCATGAACCTCGACGGCGGCGGCAGCTCCGTGATGTGGATCCGGGGCAGGGGGGTCGTGAGCTCGCCATCGGACCCTGGGGGCGAGCGCCCCGTCGTGAACGCGCTGATGATCCTTCCCGCGGCCGATGCCGGGGAGCAACCGCTCGTGGGCGTCGATCTCGCCGGTCCGATCGGCGGCTCGTGGCCGGCGACGGCAGGGTCGCTCGCGGCGACCGATGCTGGGTCGACGGGAGGACTCGCCGCCGCATGGGTCGGAGGCGCCCTGGGCCCCGAGCCGGTGTCACCCGCCTTGCGGCGGCTCGGGCTGGCGTTCAGGGCCGGGCCCTAGGGGGTCGCGAACCCGCGCCGGCCTCGATCGCGGCGTCGAGTAGCTCGATCGGGTGCACGATGCGGGCGTCGACCCCGAGGTCCTCGAGACCGGCGAGGAGCTGCATCGTGCAACCGGGGTTCGCGCTGGCGATCACCCGTGCGCCCGTCGCCCTCACCGCCTCTGCCTTCTCGTGCCGGAGACGTCCGGCGAGTTCGGGTTGGGTGACGTTGTACAGGCCGGCCGCGCCACAGCATCGATCGCCGTTGGCGATCTCGACGAGCTGCATATCGGGGATCGCACCCAGCAATGCGCGTGGCTGAGCGCGGATCCCCTGTGCGCGCAGCGCGTGGCAGGCGTCGTGGTAGGCGACGCGCTCGGCGCCGGCCGGGCCGAGCTCGACGGAGCCCATCCCCTCGTCGTGCAGGAACTCGATGACGTCACGCACGGGGAGCTCCGCGCCGTCCACCAGCTCGCCGTAGGTCCGCATGTGCGCCCCGCAGCCGGCCGCGTTCGCGATCACGTGGTCGACGCCCGAGAACGCTCGCTGGTTGCGACGGGCGAGGCGCCGTGCCGTCTCGAGCCTTCCGTTGTGTGCCTGCAGGGCGCCACAGCATCGCTGGTCCCGCGGCACCGTGACCCGCCACCCCGCGCGGGCGAGCACCCTGATCGTGGCGAGGTTCACTCCGTGGAACCACCGATCCTGTACGCAGCCGGCGAGCAGCGCGACCGTGCCGCGGACCTCGACCCCCGCCGGCGGCTCGTTGACCACCGGCAGTCGGCGGAACGGCGCCGCCCGGCGAGGCACGAGCGCCCGCATGCGGCGCGGCATCAGTGGACGGGCGATCGGCTGCAGCGCGGCGGCGGTCCTGATCAGCAACGGTCGCGGCAGCACGACGTCGAGTCCGAGCCACCGCGCGAGTCGGGCGCCGGGGGCCCGGCGCGGCTCCAGCTCGGTGCGGGCGTGTTCCATCATGCGGCCGAACGGCACGTGCGAGGGGCAGACGTCCTCGCACGCGCGGCACACGAGGCATCGATCCATGAAGGCCGCGAACGTGTCGTCGACTTCGGCGAGCCCGTCGGCGACCGCACGCATCGCCGTGATGCGCCCTCGCGGCGACGCCGTCTCCTCGCCCGTCAGCCGGTACGTGGGGCAGTGGGGCAGACACAACCCGCACGCGACGCACGCATCGAGATCGGCGTCGGCAGGGTGGTCGTCGCCGAGCCAGTTCGGCGTCACGACGCCCTCGCGCCCGACGAATCGCACCCCCTCGGGCATCTCGGTCCCCAGTGGCATCGGCTCGGAGGCGCGCTCGCTCATGGGTCCCATCCTCACACGAAGGGGTGGTTTGACCGAGCTGCGTCGCCTGCCTACCGTGCCGCCATGACCGAGGGCGAGCGGCAGGAGCGGCGGTTCGGACGTCTCACCGAGCAGGCCGAGCAGGGACTGCTGACCTACGGCTCGTACCTGAAGATCCCCGAGCTGCTCTCGCTGCAGCAGCTGCGGTCGGACCCGCCGGTCCACGACGAGCTGCTCTTCATCGTCGTCCACCAGGCCTACGAGCTCTGGTTCAAGCAGGTGCTCTTCGAGCTGGGAGCCGCGCGCGACGCGATGGTCGACGACCACCCCGAGCGCGCGCGGCACGTGCTCGCGCGCGTGCAGGCGATCGAGCGGGTGCTGATCGAGCACATACAGGTGCTGCAGACGATGACCCCTCAGGACTTCCTCGAGTTCCGGGCGGTGCTCACGCCGGCGAGCGGCTTCCAGTCGGCGCAGTTCCGCGAGCTCGAGTTCGTGAGCGGTCTGAAGGACGAGCGGTTCCTCGACGACCTCGCCGCGGAATCCGAGGAACGAGAACGGCTCGCTCGGCGACTCACCGAGCCGACGCTGTGGGACGGGTTCGTCACCCTGATGCGCCAGCACGGCTACCCGATGCCCGACGACGATGCCGAGGCGCGCGCGTCGTCGCTCGTGGCGATGGCGCGTGAACAGGGAGAGATGTTCGCCGTCAGCGAGGGCCTGGTCGACCACGACGAGGCCCTCGCACGGTGGCGGTACCTGCACGTGTTGATGGTGGAACGCGAGATCGGGGCCAAGCGCGGCACAGGCGGGTCGAGCGGCGTGGGCTACCTGCGTTCGACCCTCGACAAACGCTGTTTCCCGGAGCTGTGGGGCCTCAGGAGCCGTCTGTGAGCGAAGCACCGCCCGCTGCGGTGCTCGATGCGTTCATGGTCCCCGGTCGCCGACCGATCGCGCTCGAGGGTGGCGAAGGGCGGTCGTGGCGCGCGGGCGATCTGGTGATGAAACCTGCCCCCGCCGGAAGCGAATGGGCATGGCTCGGAGAGCATCTCCCGAGGGTTCGTGAGGATGGGTTCCGACTCGCGCTGCCGACGCCGTCTCGCGATGACCGTTGGGTCGTCGACGGGTGGTGCGCGCAGACATGGGTCGCAGGCTCGCATCCCAGCGAGCCCCGCTGGCTCGACGTGCTGGGCGTCGGCGAGCGCCTGCACGCGGCGATGCGGCACCTGCCGCGTCCGCCCTTCGTCGAGGAGCGCACCCACGCGTACTCGATCGGCGACCGTGTCGCCTGGGGGGAGATGGACTCGCCGGTCCGCCATGGGTTCCTCGCGCGTCTCGTCGCCCTGCGGCGCGACATCGAGGCGCCGCCGCAGGCGATCCACGGCGACCTCACCGAGAACGTGTTGTTCGCTCACGACACCGCACCCGCCGTGATCGATCTGGCGGTGTACTGGCGTCCGGCCGGCTACGCGGGTGCCGTCGTCGTCGGCGATGCGATCCGCTGGGCGGACGCCGATCCGGCACCGCTCTTCGACGCGACGAGCCACGTCGAGGCGTTCGCGCAACTCTTCGTCCGTGCCGCGATCTTCCGGCTCGTCACGTCACTGGTGTTCGATCGCGGGGGGATCGAGCCATTCGCCTCCGATGTCACCCTCGCGGAGCGACTCGTCGGAACGTGACGTCAGCCCTCGGCGACGCCGAGGGTGGCGCGGAGCTGATCGAGCATGTTCTGCTCGCCCTGGCTCACCTGTTCGGCGCCGAAGCCCATGAAGCCGCCTTCCTTCGCGGCGTTCGCGGCGTCCTGCGCGACCTCGATCATCCAGCGCGCGAAGGCGGACGCCTCGTCGGGAGTCGCCTTGGCCTCGACGATGTCCTGGATTTCGCGGAGTTCCTTCAGGACCGCGGCACCCGCCTGGCTCTTGTCGGCGACCTCGAAACCCTTCATGGGGTTCTCTCGCTGCTGACCCATCGCCATGATCTCCTGCGAGACCGTGATCAGCAGCTCGTCCTGCGTGGGCGGCTTCCCGATGCCGCGGAGGGTCGCCATCGTCTCCTTCGAGAGCTCGATCGGACCGCCCGGATCGGCGAGTGAGATCGCCATGCCTGCCACGGTCGGCGCGCGACGCACCCTGACCCATTCCTCGTCGGTGAACGCTGCCTTGCCCGTCATCGCGATCCTCCTGCCGGTCGACTGCCCCGAGGATAGGCTGCTCGCTCATGAGCGACTCGAGGCTGCGCGCGTCGGCGAAGGCGTCGTCGTTCACGGAATCGGTCATCCGCGACATGACCCGGATGGCGAACCAGCACGGAGCGATCAACCTGGGACAGGGGTTCCCCGACTTCCCGGCGCCCGAGGAGCTGAAGCAGGCGGCCGCCCGCGCGATCGCCGAGGACCACAACCAGTACCCGATCACGTGGGGCGTGCCGGCGTTCCGCGAGGCGATCGCCGGCGCCTACGCGCGTGACCACGGCATGGTGGTCGACCCCGAGACCGAGATCTGCGTCACGTGTGGGTCGACCGAGGCGATGATCGCGACGATGCTCGGCGTGCTCGACCCCGGCGACGAGGTCGTGGTCTTCGAGCCGTTCTACGAGAACTACGGGCCAGACTCGATCATCGCCGGCGCGGTGCCGCGGCTCGTGTCGCTGCGCCCGCCCGACTGGACGTTCGACGAAGGCGAGCTGCGCTCGGCGTTCGGAACGCGCACGCGCGCGATCGTGATCAACACGCCGAACAATCCGACGGGCAAGGTGTTCACGCGAGAGGAGCTCGCGGCGATCGCCGACCTCTGCGTCGAACACGACGCGATCGCGATCACCGACGAGATCTACGAGCACATCACGTACGACGATGCCGAGCACGTACCGATCGCGACGCTTCCCGGTATGGCGGAGCGCACGATCACGATCAGCGCGCTCTCGAAGACCTACTCGGTCACAGGGTGGCGTGTGGGGTGGGCGGTCGCTGCCGCGCCGCTGATGGCGGGCATCCGGCCGGTGCACGACTTCCTCACGGTGGCGGCCGCGGCCCCGCTGCAGGTCGCGGGCATCACCGCGCTGCAGCTGCCGCCGAGCTACTTCGGGCGCATGCGGGCCGCCTACGCAGAGCGGCGTGACGTGATGCTGCGGGTGCTCGCCGAGAGCGGCTTCGAGGTGGCGTCCCCGCCCCAGGGCGCGTACTACGTGATGGCCGACTGCTCCCATCTGGGGCTCGGTGACGACGTATCGACCGCTCGCCACCTCGTGGAGCACGTCGGTGTGGCGGCCGTGCCCGGCTCGTCGTTCGTCTCCGATCCTGCCGACGGGGCGCACCTGCTGCGGTTCGCCTTCTGCAAGCGCGTCGAGACGCTCGAGGCGGCGGGGAAGCGGCTCAGCCGACGGTGAGCGATGCCGCCATGTCGTCCGGCCCCGGATCGTCGGGGTTCATCGTGTGGGGGCGGCAATACAGGACGTAGGTGCCCGACTCGCTCGGGATGTCGACCAGCGCCGATCCGTTGGGTCCGAGCTCGACATCGATTCCGAGCTCGTCGACCGTGAACGTGTGCAGGAAGGGATCGTCGTTGCGGACCACCACCTGCGAGCCACCAGCCAGTTCGTACTCGGACCGGTCGTACTCGAAGTTGCCCAAGGCGACCGTCGTCGCGCCGTCGGGTGTGTCGACCGTCGATCGGCCCACGACGGTCAGGACGGCCGAGATCGCCGCCAGCACGCCGACGACGGCGACCACCGCCGTGATGGCTCGGCGCTCCCCCCCATCACCGGTCGGGGTGAGGTGACCACGCCGGTTCGCCACGATCGCACCGATCGACGCCACGATGGCGATGAGGGCGCCGGGCACCACGAGCAACCCCGGGACGAAGTCGAAGAAGCTCGCGGGCACTGCGAGCCCGAACGCCGTCCAGAACATCGCGCCGATGCTCGCGAGTCCGACGACGATGCCGACGACCTTGGCCCAGGTCCCGAAGCGCCAGACCAGGAAGGCGGCGACCCACGGCACGATCACGAGCGAGAGGAAGAACGGCAGGTCGTCGGCGACGTCGACGCCCCAGATCAGCGATGCAGCGATCATCAGGAAAGCAGCGAGCCCGACCATGACGAGCCCGAGGGTGGCCAATCGCGTCCACCGGGCTTTCATCGTCGCATCGTTCGCCGTCGGGTCAGGGTCGGCCATCGTGCGTCTCCTCGCGAGGGGTCTTTGGACGTCGTGCTTAATACCCCATGCGGGCGACGCCGTCGACCTCGATGCGCACGATGACCCGCTGCTGGTCGGGACGATGGTCCTCGTAGACGTCGGCGCCCGTGTACTTCTTGGCGAGGGAGTCGATGTGGGCGTCGGCGCCGTCGTGCTCGTATCCGGTGACGTGACCGCGCACCATGAGCTGGCGGTAAGGGTCCGTGCGATCGAACACGCAGATCGCGACACGCGGGTCGCGACGCATGTTCTCGGTCTTCGTGCGTCCCTCGGCCGTGTTCACGAGGATCGTGTCGTCGTCGACGTCGATCCAGACGACGGATGCCTGCGGCGAGCCGTCGGCCATCGTGGTGGCGAGGCTCGCGAAGTTGGGGGCGTCGAGCATCGCTCGGTCGGCATCGTTCAGCATCGTGTCATCTCCTCGCGGCGGGTCTCGACCGCCTGCAACGCCGGGCGGCGCTCGCACCTTCCCACACGCCGAGGCTCAGCGACCGTCTCGGTGCTCGTCCACCCTCGCGTCGGACTCGAAGCCGTGCGAGGCGATGTCGGCGAGCGTCACGGAGCCCATCGCGTCCTGGATGCCGGGCTTCAGCTCGGTCCACCGGAAGTGAAGGGGGCACGGGTGCTCGCTGTCGCACTCCTCCCGCCAGAAGATGCACGTCTCCCAGATCACCTCGTCGCCCTCGACGGCCCGCAACACATCCTCGAGCGCGATCCGCTCGGGCGACCGAGCGAGCGCGTACCCCCTGCCCCGCTGCGACCGGAGCACGCCACCGAGGGCGAGCAGGCGGAGGATCTTCGAGAGGAACGGCCCCGGGAGGTGCGCCGCGTCGGCGATCTCCCGAGCCTCAATGACGGTGCCGGCGGGCCGACCGGCGAGCACGACCAGGGCCTCGATCGCGTATCGGCTCTCGCGGGCGAGTCGCATCGGTCGCTCCTCCGAGCGGTCGGCGTCACAGGTCCTTGCGCGGCAGCGCCCATCGTGCCACGCCAGCACCGCAGGGCGGGCACTGTCCGATGGTCCCGAGCGGGCCGGGACCTCCGCCAGGACCTCCACGGGGTCATGGGTCTAGCCTCTGGAAGGGTAATGGATAAGACAAGTCCATTGGGAACCTTCAGGGGGTCACCATGAACAGGTTCATCTCCGTGGGCGCCGTCTTCCTCGCGGCGGTCCTCATCATCGTCGGGATCGTCGCGGTCAGCCCTGGTGAGGGCAGCACAGCGAGCGGGACGTCCACCGGTGACTTCAGGGTTGACGAACCCAACGGCAACGTCGTGGAGGTCGACCTCGTCGCCCGGGAGACCACGCAAGAGATCGCGCCGGATGTGAAGTACCAGGTGTGGACGTTCAACGGCACGGCACCCGGGCCGGTCATCAGGGTGCAGCTCGGGGACACGGTCCGCTTCACCCTCACGAACGACTCGTCGATCGGCATGCAGCACTCGATCGACTTCCACGCGGCCCTCACGCCGTGGGACAAGAACTACCAACCGGTCGATCCGGGGGAGACCCTCACCTTCGATTGGGTCGCGATGTACCCCGGCGTCTTCATGTACCACTGCGGGGTCGATCCGGTGCTGCAGCACATCGGCAACGGCATGTACGGGGCCATCATCGTGGAGACCGACGCCCTTCCCGCCGAACGCGAGTTCGTCCTCGTCGCGAGCGAGTTCTACCCGGGGGCGAAGCCGATCGACGGCGTCTACGTCGGTGACCTCGATCGCATGAAGGCCGTGGAACCCGAGTACGTCGTCTTCGACGGCCTCGCGAACCGCTATCTCGAATCGCCGCTGCAGGTCCGTCCCGACGAGCCGTTCCGGATCTGGGTGGTGAACGCCGGGCCGACGCTCACGAACGCCTTCCATGTGATCGGCACGCTGTTCCCGCACGTGTATCCGTCGGGGAACCCGACGAGCCCGATGAACGGGCTGCAGACGTGGAACATACCGCCAGGCGACGGCGCGATGTTCGAGCTGCAGATCCCCGAGGAAGGCGTGTACCCGTTCGTGACCCATGCCTTCGCCTACACGGGCCTCGGTTCGGTGGGCGCGATCCAGGTCAGCGCCGACGCCCCACCGGCACCCGACTCGTACCCGAGCTTCGCGGATCCGTTCTCAGCGGGCGTGCTGCCGATCGACGACGCCGGGGCGAGCCCTGAGCCCAGCCCTGAGCCGAGCGCGGAGCCGGAGCCCACCACCGAAGCGGCGGCCTGTACACCCGACGGCACCACGATCGACGTGATGGCGATGGAATCGGTCTTCGATGCCGACTGTCTGGCGGCTCCTGCCAGGAAGCCGTTCGAGATCGTCTTCGACAACATGGACGCCGGCATCCCGCACAACGTCGCGATCTATACCGACGAGAGCGCCGGCACCCCGTTGTTCGTGGGTGAGGTCTTCAACGGGCCCGACGTCGTAACCTACGACGTGCCCGCCCTCGACGCCGGTACCTACTTCTTCAGGTGCGACGTGCATCCCACCACGATGACCGGCACGTTCCTGGTCGCCTAGGGGGAGATTCCGGACAGGGACCTCGGGGGCGAGGATGAACGAGACGGTCTCGGGCAGGGAACGCCTCACGGGTGCGTCGACTTTGCTCGAACCCCTTACACGCCCGTATCTTCGGGAGCACCTCGTCGGACCAGGCTGCTCGCTCGCGTTTCGTCGAGCCGCTCGCTCTCGATACGCAGTGATCGGGGGCCGACGAGGATCGCGTCGGGCGGGGTCAGGGTGGCGCGCACCGTCGCGACATCAGCCGCCACCGATCGCAGGGTATCGTCCACCCGCTGTTCCCGACGCTCCCCTCGTACGCCACGAAGCAGGAGCAGCGCGAGGAGCACCAAGATCACGGTGAGCAGCACGCCCTCGTCGACCACGTGCAGGAGATGCAGGACCAGGGCGATCCCCGCGGCGGCCACCCCGGCGACGGCCTCCCACTCGACGTCCTTGAAACGACCCACGCTCTCGTTCCTTCCTCTTCAACCTCCCGAGGTTGGAGCACGGGGTGCCGCGGTGCCCGGGGTCCACGCGCGACCGGGGGCCAGCACGTTCGCGGGGTCGAACGAGGCCTTCAGACGACGGTGCACGTCGGGGACGGGGAGGGTGCCGCCCAAGCCTCCGGGGCCGCGGATGGCTGGTGCGACGCCCCCGGTCCCCTCGACCCGCCGGCGCACCGCCACGATCTCGCCGAGGCTCGCTGCGCCGACCCACGCGATGCCGACGCCCGCGAGCGCTGCGTAGTTCGTCGACCCCGCGAGGATCCCGGGAAGCGACGACGGCACGACGGCGACCTCGAGAACCGTGCCTCCGTCGGGCCACAACCACCAGGGGATCCGCGGGAAGGACGAGTCCTCGTCCAGCGCGACGGTATCGCCGGCGAGCCTCGTCACCGCGGATGCGAGCTCATCGATCTCGTCCGGCCAGCCCTCCAACCGCACCTCCAGTCCCTCATGCGTCCCCAGAACCCCTGCGACGAGCGGCACCTCGGCCGCGATCGTCGTCGCGAGTGCAACGTCGCCCACCGCGACCAGCGTGCGCCGACGCTCGGGCATCGGCCGCACCTTCAGCGCGACCTGCGTGATCACGCCGAGGGTGCCGAGCGACCCGGTCATCAGCCGGTGCACGTCGTAGCCGGTGACGTTCTTCACCGTGCGTGCACCGCTCGTCACGACCCGGCCGTCGCCCGTGACGAGCTGCATCTCGACGACCGTGTCCCTGAGCGCTCCGACGCGCAGCCGCCGCGCCGACGTCGAGCCTGACGCGATCACGCCGCCGACCGTGGCGTCGGCCGGGGCGTCGGCCGGCCATTCCTGCCTGTGCTGGGCGAGCAGCTCGGCGAGGGCTCCGCAGCGCATGCCCGACTGGACGACGACCAGCATCTCGTCAGGCTCGTAGGCCACGACCTGGTCGAGCTGCGTGGTCCACAGCTCCACGTCGACGTCGGTCGGGTTCCCCTTGTCGAGATGGCGTCGCCCCCCGACGACCAGCACACTGATGCCGTCCTGCGACGCGGTGCCGAGGGCTTCGGCCACGTCGACCACGGTGCGCGGGTGGATCAGATCCACGAGCCCTCCGGCAAGTCGGCCGCGTCGGACGCCGCATGCCCCGATCCCGTCGCCGCGATCGCGAACTCGCCGCACCGCGCGCCGTCGGGGAGCACCTTCCGCGGGTTCATGCGCCCGTCGGGATCGAACGCCGCTCGCAGGCAGGCCTGAGCGGCCAGGTCCTCGGCCGAGAACACGAGGGACATGAAGTCGCGCTTCTCGAGCCCGATGCCGTGTTCGCCGCTGAGCGCTCCGCCGGCGTCCACGCACAGGCGCACGACCTCGTCGCTCGCCCGCAGCACCCGCTCGAGCGTGCCGGGCACCGACCGGTCGAACGAGAAGAGCGGGTGCAGGTTGCCGTCGCCCGCGTGGAAGACGTTGGTCACGATCAGGCCGTGGCGCTCGGCGATCGCGTAGACGCCCCGCATCACCTCGACGAGCTTCGTGCGCGGGACCACGCAGTCGTGCAAGTGGTAGTGCGGAGCGATCTGGGCGATCGCACCGAACGCGGACTTGCGACCCTTCCACAGCAGGGCTCGTTCGACGTGATCGCTGGCGACGCGAACGCTCGAGACGCCGTTCGCGTCGGCGGCTGCCTCCACCTCGTGCGTCTGTGCCGCGACGCCGGCATCGGTCCCGTCGACCTCGACCAGCAGCACTGCCGCGGCGTCGACCGGATAGCCGGCGTGGGCGAAGGACTCGACCGCGCGCACGATGCCCTGGTCCATCATCTCCACCGCTGCCGGCACCACGCCGCGGGCGATGATCGCCGAGACGGTGGCGGCGCACGCCTCGACCGTATCGAAGCCGAAGAGCATCGTCCGCACGGCGGGCGGTGTCGGCAGGATGCGCACGCAGACCCGAGTCACGATGCCGAGGGTGCCTTCGCTTCCGACGACCACGCCCCGCAGGTCGTAGCCGGCGGCCTCCGGCCCCTCCGCGCCGAGGCGCTCGAGCGAGCCGTCGGGCATCACGACGTCGAGCGCGAGCACGTGCGCGCTCGTGACGCCGTACGCGAGGCAGTGCGGGCCGCCCGCATTCGTGTTCACGTTCCCGCCGATCGAGGAGGTCTGCTGGCTCGACGGGTCGGGGGCGTAGGTCCAGCCCATCGGACGAAGGTGATCCGCGAGGTCCAGGTTCGGAAGGCCCGGCTCCACCCAGGCGAGCCGGTCCTCGGGACGGACCTCGACGATGCCGGTCATGCGGGCCGTGGCGACGACGAGGGAATCGCCGATCGGTGTCGCAGCACCCGCGAGGCCGGTGCCGCTTCCCCGGGGCACGATCGGCAGATCGTGGGTGACGGCGGCTCGCACGCACGCCTGCACCTGCTCGGTCGTGGTGGGCAGGGCAACGAGCGCGCATCCGCCCTCGACCATCGACGCGTCGCGCGCGTACAGACGCAGGGCGAGCGGGTCCGAAAGCACCGCCTCGGGGCCGAGTGCGGCTTCCAGCTTGCGGCGGGCGGCGTCGACGTCGGCCATGACCGCAGGCTACCGTTCGACCATGGGTGCATGGGCGGAGCTCGAGGTCGGGGACCCGGAGCTCGCGGCGTTCGGGCGCGAGCGGTTCGAGGGGAAGGTCGTGTTCCACGCGACGCTGCGTCGCGACGGCGCCCCGCGCCTGCACCCGGTCTCACCGTGGTTCGGCGCCGGCCTCCTGCTCGTGGGCTTCCGGGCACGGAGCCCGAAGAACGATGAGGTCGCGCTCGACGGCCGCTACGCGATGCACTCGGCGATCGATCCCGACAACCACGAGGGCGAAGGCGGCGAGTTCCTCGTGCGCGGATGGATGGAGCGCGTCTCGCTCGACCATCCGGGCGCGGTCGCGGTGCCGTACGAGGCGGAGTACGAGCTCGCGATCTACGCCTGCTCGGTCGAGGAGGCCGTCGGCACGACCTATCCCGGGGGCGGATCGCCGGTCTATCGACGGTGGAAGGGCTGAGCCGCGCCCGTCAGGCGACGCGGCCCGGGGAACCGTCGCCGGCACTGAACGGCAGGCCTTCGGCGGCCCACGCTTCCATGCCGCCCTCGACGTTGTAGGCCTCGAAGCCTCGTGCCTGCAGCATCATCGTGGCGAGCTCGCTGCGGTTGCCCGAGCGGCAGATCACGGCGATGGGTCTGTCGTGGTCGAGATCGGATCCTGCGCCCGCCATGATCGCGTTGAGCGGCAGGTAGACGGCGCCCTCGATGCGCCCCGCCTCCCACTCGTACAGCTCCCGGCAGTCGACGAGCTGGATCTCATCCAGCCGGTCGTGGACCGCGCGGACGTCGGTGAGGGCCTCGTTGGTCGTCCGATCGCTCATTGCAGGTGCAAATGCTACCAGCGAGGTGGACTTCAGCCCGAACGTCGTCGCGCGGTGTCGAGCGCCCCGCGGAAGACCTCGAGGTCGCGCCGGGAAAACAGCACGAACCTGACCAGCTCGACGGCGGTCTCGGCGTCCGTCACGGCGGCGATCGCGACCGGCGCCGCCAGATCGACGGGGTAGCCATAGATGCCGGTCGAGATCGCGGGGAACGCGACCGTGCGAGCGCCGAGCTCGTCGGCCACGCTGAGTGCCGCGCGATGACAGCTCGCGAGCAGCTCGGGGTCACGCGCCGAGCCCGAGTAGATCGGACCGGCCGCGTGGATGATCCACCGCGCGTCGAGGTCGCCCGCGATCGTCGCGACCGCCTCGCCGGTCGGCAGCGGGGTCCGCCCGCGCTCGCGGATCACGCGCTCGCGATCGGCGAAGGCGTCGGGTCCGGCCGCGTCGGTGATCGCGCCGTCGACCCCGCCGCCGGGGAGCAGGGCCGTGTTCGCCGCGTTCACGATCGCGTCGATCGACTGCTCGGTGATGTCGCCCTGCAGGAGCTCGATCCGCGCGGTCACGGACCCATCGTACGGACCACCGCCGCGAGAACGAGGCGCTTGCCCGACGCGACGGCCGGGCGTCGTCGGTAGGCTCACGGCGTGGACCTCGACCTGCTCGTGCTCGGTGACGCCAACCCCGACCTCGTGATGCGCGGCGATGACGTCGTGCCGGCGTTCGGACAGGCGGAGCGACTGGTCGACGACGCATGGCTCACGGTCGGCGGCTCCGGGGCGATCATGGCGTGCGGCGCCGCGCGCCTGGGGCTTCGTGTGGCGTTCGTCGGCGTCGTGGGTGACGACCTCTTCGGAACGTACATGCGCGAGCAGCTCGCCGCGCGCGGGGTGGACCTCTCGGGTCTCGTAGTCGACCCGCAGCGGCCGACCGGGGTCACGGTCGTCCTCTCCAGGCCGGACGATCGAGCGATCCTCACGGCGCCCGGCACGATCGGGGAGCTACGCGTGTCGTCGATCGATCCGGACCTGCTGGCGTCGGCGCGGCACATGCACGTGAGTTCCTATTTCCTGCAGCCGGGTCTCGCGAAGGATCTGCCGCGAGTGTTCGCCGACGCACGTGGGCGCGGCGCGACCACGTCCGTGGACCCGAACTGGGACCCGAGCGGCGCATGGGACGGAGGCCTCGACGGGTTGTTGCCGTGGGTCGACGTGCTGCTGCCGAACGAGATCGAGGCCACCCGCCTCGCGCACACATCGGACCTGGAGGTGGCGATCGCCACGCTGCGCGGTCGTGGGCCGCTCGTGGTGGTGAAGGCGGGTGAGCGCGGAGCGATCGCATCCGGCCCCGGCGAACGCCTGCGGGTGCCCGCGGTGCCGGTCACGACCGTCGACACGACCGGGGCGGGGGACTCCTTCGACGCCGGCTTCGTCGCCGCGATGCTCGACGGGGAGTCGCTCGAGCGCTGTCTCGCGATCGCGAACGCCTGCGGTGCCCTCTCGACGCGGGCGGCCGGCGGCGTCGAGGGCCAACCGACGATGCAGGAGGCGCTCGGCACGGTCGCGGCGGGGAGCGCCGCATGATCGTCTGCCTCGCGGCGAACCCGTCGGTCGACAAGCTCTTCGAGATCCAGCGGCTCGTGCGGGGGGACATCCACCGCCCCGACGGGTTCGTCCAGGTGCCGGGTGGCAAGGGGCTCAACGCCGCGCGCGCGGCCCACGCGCTCGGAGCGAGCGTGATCGCGGTCGCGCTGTTCCGAGGGCACACGGGCAAGTGGCTCGAGGAGATGCTCGGTGCGGAGGGCGTGCGCGTGCGCTCCGTGTGGACCCACGGCGAGAACCGCTCGTCGCTGTCGGTCGCCGACCGAGAGACCGGCGGCCTGACCGAGTTCTACGAGCACGGCGCCGACGTGCCGTCGGCGGCGTGGGCAGAGCTGCTGCACGCGGTGGAGACGACGTGGGAGCCCGGCGGCTGGTTCACGATCAGCGGCTCGACCCCCGTCGGCGCCCCCGACCAGGGCTATCGCGACCTGGTACGGGACGCGCGAGTGGAAGGCGTGCGGGTCGCGCTCGACGCGGAGGGGGAGCGCCTGCGGTTCGCCCTCGAGGCCCAACCCGACGTCGTGAAGGTCAACGCGTCGGAGGCCAGGGGCCTGCTCGGGGTGCCGACGTCGAGGCGCGACGACGCGCTCGCGGCGGCCGCGAAGCTGCGGGCGCTCGCCGGCGGTGACGGCCACGCCGGGGTCGTGACCCGCGGCTCGCAGGGCGTCGTGCTCGCCACCCCGGACGGCACGCTGTTCGAGGGGCGCCTCTACGTGCGCGGACGCTATCCGGTCGGCAGCGGCGACGCCTTCCTCGCGGGGTTCGTGACGGCGCTCGACCGGGGCGACGACTGGGAGTCCGCCCTGCGCCTCGGGTTGGGGGCGGCGACGGCGAACGCCGAGATGCCCGGCGCCGGCACGCTCGACCCCGCCCGCGCAGCCGCGCTCGCCGATCAGGCCGAGGTGCGACAGGCGTAACGCATACTGATCGGGTCCGAACGTTCGTCCTCGGCGCCTCCGAGGGCGGCGCATCGCCCCGGAGGTCACCCCTGGTCGGTCAGCGCAGCCGCGAGATCCGTCCCGACGCCGCCGTGCGCGGGCTCTTCCTCACGTTCGGGTTCGTGATCGCGGCGTTCTTCCCGTTCCTCGCGCTCTACCTCGACGGCAAGGGTCTCACCGAGAGCGGGATCGGTCTCGTGATCGCCGCGATGGCGGTCGCACGCATCGTGTTGAACCCCCTGTGGGGACACCTCGCCGACGCGACGCTCGGGCGGCGGACGTCGCTGCAGATCGGGGCGTTCCTCTCGGCGGTGTTCGGCCTCGTGCTCGCCGGGGTCGACGGCGTCGTGGCGATCGCGATCGCAGGGTTCTTCCTGGCCGGCGCGATGGTGAGCACCGGCCCGAACATCGACGCGATCACGCTCGAGCACCTCGGTGCCGACCGCATGAGCGACTACGGCAAGGTGCGGTCGTGGGAGAGCTTCACCTACGCGATCGGGTGCCTCACGCTCGGCTGGATCTTCCAGACCGCGGGCATCGAGTGGGCGATGCCGATCTACGCGCTCGCGAGCGTGCTCGTGTTCGCCTGGTCGTTCACCGTGCCGCGCGACGTCCCCCGTCACGAGGCCGCGACCGGGGGGAGCCGGCTCGGCACGGTGGGGGCGGTGTTCCATCACGCGCCCCGGTTCTGGGGGTTCCTCGCGGCGCTGTTCCTCGTGTGGACGGGGTTCAACGCCGCGTGGAACTTCGTCGGGCTCAAGATCGCGAGCGAGGGCGGTGGCCCGCTGCTGATCGGCATCGGCACCGCCGTCGGCGGGCTGGTCGAGGTGCCGATGATGCGCTCCAGCTCGCGCCTGCAGGCCCGGCTGGGGCTCCGGCGTGTCTACGCCCTCGGGTGCGCGGTCTACGCGCTCGGGTTCCTGCTCTGGGGATCGATCTCGAATCCCACGATCGTGTCGCTGCTCACCGTGCTCGAGGGCATCGCGTTCAGCATGCTGTTCACGACGGGCGTCGTCGTGGTCGGCCGCCTGCTGCCCTCGTCGCTGTACTCGACCGGGAACTCGGTCGCCCAGATGGTCGGCTTCGGCCTCGGCCCGATCCTCGGCGCCGGCCTCGGCGGGTTCGTCTACGAGACCGCGGGGGCGATGACCCTGTATGCGGGCGCGTCGGCGCTCGCGCTCGCCGGCGGGGTGGTGGCCTGGTTCGCGCTGCGCGGGCCCGAGCTCGACCGTCCGCTCACCGAGGCCGACGATGTGCCGGCCGATCCCTCCATCGCGCCGCCGGAGCCGCTGGGGTGAGGTCGTGAGCGGATCGCAGGCCCGCACGGTCGCGGCGCACCGCGATCTCGTGGCCGGCCTGTTCCCGGAGCTCGCGCTCGGGTCGTTCGAAGCGATCGTCGGCGGGTGGACGTGCGACACCTACCGCGTCGATGGCGAGTGGATCGTGCAGCTGCCTCGCACGCCGTACGCCGAGGAGCGACTCCTCCGCCAGATCGAGGTGCTCCCCGAGCTCGCCCGCGAGGTCTCGGCGGCGGTGCCGATGCCCGAGCTCGTCTCACGGGAACCGGTGTGCATGGGGTATCGGGCGCTCCCCGGCGATCCGTGCCACCGGGTTGGAGACGGCGGCGTGTGGCCCGAGCGGCTCGGGCGTTTCCTCTACGATCTGCACCTGGTGCCGCCCGAGTTCCTCGGCATGCGAGCCGTTCCCGCGCAGTCGGTCCGCGGTGGGCGGCAGGCCGAGTGGGCGCGCCTTCGCGATCTCGCCGCCCCCCACATGCAGGCGCACGAGCTCGATGCCGCGTCGGCGGCCATCGACGGGATGTTGGACGACGATGCCGCATGGCGGTTCGCCCCCAGCGTGACCCACGGCGACCTCGGCCCCGACCACGTGCTCGTGTCGGCCTCGGGTGACCTGTCGGGGGTGCTCGACTGGGAGGAGGTCGATGTGGGCGATCCGGCGTGGGACTTCGCCTGGTGGCTGCGCGAGATGCCGTCGGTCGGCGAGCGGGCGCTCGCCGCGTACGGCGGTGCGCCGGACCCTGGCTTCGCGGTCCGCGCCCGGCTCTCCTTCGTGATGATGCCGCTGCACGAGCTCGACCACGGCCTCGAGGCCGGCCTCTCCGAACTCGTGGACTCGGGGCTCGCGGGCTTCCGTGCACGACTGGCGGTGCTCGGCGGAACGGGTGCGCCGATGGCCTGACCTGCGCGTTTGCAGCGCGACGCCGCCGCCGGGACGATGAAGGGCCGAGGGCGCTCGAGGAGGGATCCGATGGGTGAGGCTCAGAAGGACAAGCGCATCGTCGACAAGGCGAAGGGCACGGCCGGCGACCTCGCCGGAAAGGCAGCCGGCACGGCGAGCACGCTCGCGGGCAAGGCGGCGGAGGCCGCCGGTGGTCTGGTCGAGAAGGCGGAGCCGATCGTCGGCAAGGCGAAGGACGCGACGGGCGACCTCTCGTCGAAGGCCGACCCGGTGCTCGACAAGGCCCGCGCGGCCGCCGGCGACCTCGTCGTGAAGGTGCAGCCGGTCGTCGACAAGGCGGTCGGAGCCAGTGGCGACCTGCTCGACAAGGCGAAGGGCATGCTCGACAGCAAGAAGGCCGCGGGCGATACCGACCAGGGCGCCGCAGGCGGCGGCACCGATGGCGAAGCCGAGGCATAGGGGGGCGTCGTGGTCAACGCGTACATCCTGATCCAGACCGAGGTGGGCAAGGCCGGCCAGGTGACCGAGCAGATCCGGGCGATCGAGGGCGTGGTCGCGGTCGACCCGGTGACCGGGCCTTACGACGTGGTCGCCCGCGCGGAAGCCGCCGATCTCGACCAGCTCGCGAAGGCCACCGTGATGCCGATGCAGGAGCTCGAGGGCATCACCCGCACGCTGACCTGCCCGGTGCTGCTCCTCTGAGAGGGAAGAGGTTGCCCGGCCTCCGTGTTTAGTTGCGTTGTCAACTGAATCGAAGCACAGGGAGGCGACCACGATGACGATCACGATCCGGCGCGACGACGAGATCAGCGACGTCGACGGCGACTGGTTCCGTGCACGCTGGCACTACTCGTTCGACTCCTACCGCGACCCCGACTACGTCTCGTTCGGCACCCTGCGGGTGTTCAACGACGACCGGCTGGTGCCCGGCGCGATCTGGCCGATGCATCCGCACCGCGACATCGAGGGTCTGACCTACGTCGTCGAGGGCTCGTTCCGCCACCAGGACGACGTCGGCGGCGCGCCCGGCCCACTGCCCGCCGGATCGGTCCAGCGCATGACGCTCGGTCGCGGTGCCTGGCACTCGGAGCAGAACGCGAGCGAGGCCGAGCCGATGCGCTTCATCCAGATGTGGATCATGCCGTCGGAACGGGGCCTCGAGCCCGGCGTCGAGCAGAAGGTGTTCACGACCGAGGATCGCACCGACACGCTGCTGAAGGTGATCTCGGGCGACGGCGGCGACGCCGTGCTCGTGCACCAGGACGCCCACGTGTACGTCTCTCACCTCAACCCGGCCGCGACGATCACGCACGACCTGCTCGACGGCCGCGGCGTCTATCTGTACGTGATCGAAGGCGACGTGGCAGTGAACGGCGAGCGCATGGAGACAGGTTCCGCGGCGCAGATCAGCGGCGAGTCCCTGGTCGAGATCACGGCGTCGGCGCCGTCGGAACTGATCCTCGTCGACGTCGCCTTGTAGCGACCGGCGAGGCTACTCGTCGACCTTGACCGGGAACGGCAGGGCGACGGGGTCCACGAACGGGGAACGACCCTGCTCGTCGAAGCGGTCCATGCGGAACCGCTCGGGGTGTTCGACGACGTCGGTCCGGCCATCGAGCAGCAGGTCGGCCGCGATTCGCGACACCGCCGGGCCCCACATCATCCCGTGTCCGCACGCGCTCGCGATCGACGCGCCCTCGATCTCGGTGCCGTCTCGGAGCACGAGCGGACCCGTCAGCGGGAAGTGGTCGGGGGTGTACTCGATCGTCGCGGCCCACGCCTTCTTGATGCCGAGCCCCCTGGTCGCAGGCACCAGGCGGTGCAGGCGGCGTTCCATCTTCCGAAGGTAGGTCCAATCGATCGAGCGGCCGGGGCCCGGTTCCTCGGCGGGGTTCGACATGCCCCACAGGAAGCCGCCCTCCTCGGGCCGCCAGTAGATGCCCTTCGCGATGTCGAACGCCATCGCGGTCGTGTCAGCGTGGAGCGCCTCGCTCGGCTCGGTCACGACGACCTGATGGCGCGCGTACCCCACCCACGCGCGCGCGCCGGCGGCCTTCGCGACCGCCTGCAGCGCGGGACCGCCCGTGAGGAGCACGCGCGCGGCTGCGATGGTGCCGGCGGTCGTCTCGACGCCGGTGACCACGCGGCGACCGCCGCGCCCGGCGCGGGTGCGCAGGGCGGTGAAGGCCACACCTTCCCGCACCTCGACGTCGGCTCGCTGCATCGCGAGCGAGTAGGCGCGCACGTTGCGAGGCGGGTCGACCCAGCCGTCGGTCGGCACGTACGAGCCGCCGCGGAAGCCGGTGCCCTCGGCCATCGCCGGGATCAGACGACGCACCTCGCCGGCATCGACCCACCGAGCGTCGAGGCCGGTCGTGCGTTGCATCGCGATGCGCTCGTGGGTCTCGCGCTCGTCGGCTGCCGACACCGCGAGGATCACGTAACCGCGGCCGACGAAGGCGGAATCGGTGCCGTACCGCTCGGGCTGTCCCTCGTAGAAGCCGATCGACCAGCTGCCGAGCCGCACGGTGTCGGGGGAGCCTCCCTGTGCGCGCACCATGCCCGCCGCCCGGCTCGACGCGCCGAGCCCCACGAGGTCGCGGTCGATCACCACGACGCGCTCCATGCCTGCCTCGCGTGCGAAGACCGACGCCCAGCCGCCGACCGTGCCGGCGCCGACCACGACGAGGTCGGCTGCGTCGCGCTTGGCCATCGGCCCTCGATCCCTTTCCGTTCGAACCCGTCGGTCGCCGCGGCCGAAGTGTAGAGGAGCCCCCGGGCCACGAAGGAACGTCCGCATGCATACAGTCAGCGCGATGGAGCAGCTCGAACCCTCCCGCAGCTCACGGCTGCTCGGCCCGCAGGCGCCCGTGCCTCCGGCACCGGCCGATGGGCGGACGCTCACCGAAGAGGTCGTCGTCGTGCTGATGCTCTCGCTGCTCGCGAGCGCGGTGTACGCGATCCTCAGTCTGCTGGAAGCACCGCTCGCCGGCACGATCGTCGCCTCGGCGAACCAGAGCACGCAGCTCGCCCGCCAGCTCGCGGCGTTCGTCTTCGGGTTGGCCCCGGTGTTCCTCGTGGTGCACCTCGTGCGTCGCTCGGGCGAGGGCCTCGGGGCCGTCGGGCTCGCCGCCGATCGTCCCCGCCCCGATCTCACGAAGGGCCTCGGGCTGTTCGCGGTCGTCGGCCTCGCGGGCCTCGGCATCTACCTGGCGGCGGTCGAGCTGGGCGTGAACCGATTCGTGATCCCGGCGCCGCCGCTCGGCCATTGGTGGACGGTGCCGGTGCTGCTGCTCTCGGCGCTCGAGGCGGCCCTCGTCGAGGAAGTGATCGTGCTCGGCTACCTCGTGACGCGGCTGCGCCAGCTGTCGTGGTCGCCGCTCGCCGCGGTCGTCGGAAGCTCGGCGCTGCGGGCGTCGTACCACCTGTATCAGGGGTGGGGCGGCTTCCTCGGGAACCTGGCGATGGGCCTGCTCTTCTCCGTGCTCTTCCTGCGGTGGCGTCGCACGTGGCCGTTCGTCGTGGCGCACTTCCTGCTCGACGTGGCGGCGGGGCTCGGCTACATCCTCTTCCGCGATCGGCTGCCTGGTTTCTAGGCCGGTCTCTAGGCCGGCTTCTAGGGCCGATCGGGGGTTCCGTTCCCGGGCTCGCGGCGGGTACGATGCGGCTCCGCCGATCGGGGCGGACGGAGGTCACACACACGATGTCTTCGGTGCTCGACTACCTGCGCGGGCGGGCCGTGCCGTTCGTGGTCTTCCCCGATCCCGAGGCCGAGCTCGCGGAGCAGGTCGCCGAGCGCCACGGCCTCGACGTCGATGAGCTGGTGCGCACCGAGGTGGTCTCGAACCGCTTCGGGTTCGCCCTCATGGTCGTGCCCTGGGATCGTCGGCTCGATCTCACCCTCGCCCGGCGGGCGATGAACGACCCTGACGCCCGCCTCGCTACGAGGGACGAGCTGAGGCGGAAGGTCCCCGAGTTCGACCCCGACTCGTGGCCGCCGCTCGGACTGTTCCTGCTGATGCCGACGTTCGTCGATCGCGCGGTGGCCGGGCGCGATCAGGTGGTGTTTCCGGCCGGCACACCCGGCACGTTGGTGTGCCTGCAGACCGACGAGCTGTTCGGCGACGACCCGGTCGTGATCACGGCGCTCACGACCGACACGATGAAGCGGGAACCGGTCGGCACCCGGCGCGGGAACCTCTGGGCGGTGCGGCCCGAATCGGAGCACCCCGCGATCGGCTGAGCTGGTTTTCACAGCCCACGCTCCGTCGTTAAGGAACTCCGCGGTTCGGTCCCTGTCTTTCCACATGCCTGAGATGCAGGATGGCCGGGTGCATCAGCAGCTCGACTCGACCGCGATCGAGCAGGTCTTCCGGGAGCAGCACGCGCGGCTGTGGAGGTCGCTCGTGCTGTGGTCGGGCGACCCCGACGTGGCGAGCGACGCCGTCGCGGAGGCCTTCGCGCAGGTGCTTGCCAGGGGCGACGAGGTCCATGACCCGGCGGCCTGCGTCTGGCGGGCGGCGTTCAAGATCGCCGGCGGTGAGCTGGCGAACAGGCGGACGTCGAGGACCCTGGCCGACGAGCCGGCCGTCGCCGCTCCCGACGAGCTCGTCGACGTGATCCGCGCGCTCGCCGCGCTGACGCCGAAGCAGCGAGCCTCGGTCGTCCTCGCCGACTACGCCGGCTATCCCCACGCCGAGATCGCCCGCCTCCTCGGATCGACGGCCTCGGCGGTCGGCGTCCACGTGCATCGCGGCCGGCGCAAGTTGCGAGCGCTTCTGGAGGTATCCGATGACTGACATCCGCACCCGTCTCGCTCAGATCGACCGGCTGGAGCCTCCGGACGACCTCTGGGAGGCGAGCACGAGCAGGCCACCGACGTTCGACCGGTCGCCCGCGCCGAGGGTGCAGACCGGATGGCGCAAGGCCGGCGTGATCGCCGTCGCCTTCGCCGTGTTCGGCGCGGCCGTGCTGTTCGCGTGGTCGGTCCTCGACGTCGAGGCGGAGCCACCGACGCCGCCATCGGTGCCGGCGTCGGATCCGTTCGCGAGCCTCCCCGCCGGGTGGACGGAGCTGCCCGAGCCCCCCGAGATCAGGTGCTGCTCGGTCGAGGCCTGGACAGGCACCGAGCTCCTGATCTGGGGAGGGCACGTCGGGTTCAGCGACGAATCCATCGACACCGGGTGGCGCTACGACGCCGAGGCCGGGGAGTGGCGACTGATGCCCGCCTCGCCGCTCGGCGCGCGGTCGCAGGCGGCGGGCGTGTGGACCGAGAGCGAGCTGCTCGTGTGGGGCGGCGCCGACTTCCGAACCGACTACCCCTACGACACGTACGACGACGGCGCGGCGTTCGACCCCGCGACCGATCGCTGGCGGATGCTGCCGCCTGCTCCGATCGACGGCCGGCAACCGCTGGCGGTGTGGACCGGCGAGGAGATGATCGTCTGGGGCAGCACGGACCGCGAACAGCGCAGGGTCGACGGGGCGGCCTACGACCCCGAGGTCGATACCTGGCGACCGATCGCCGACGCACCGATCGAGCTGACCGATGCCACCGCCTCGTGGACCGGCGAGGAGATGATCGTGTTCGGGGCTGCGTTGCACGGGGGGAACCGGCCGGAGTCTCGGACCGCGATCGGGGCAGCCTACGACCCGGCGACCGACACGTGGCGGCAGATCGCCGACTCAGAGCTGAACACGAACGCGAACACGTCCGTCTGGTCGGACGACAGACTCCTCGCCTTCGACTACGGGCTGGATTCCGCTGCCTACGATCCCGACGCGGACCGCTGGACCTCGACGGGCCGGGTTCCCACGGACGAGTGTGAGGACGTCCCGTCATCCGTCATCGCCGGCACGGCCTACGGACGCCTGTGCGGCGGCCTGGTCCGCTTCGACCCCGAGCGGAACGAGTGGCGGTCGATCGATGCGCCGGCGAAGGACTTCTTCCCGGACGAGATGTTCGGCGCCGGATCGACGTTGTTGGTGGAGGGGGTCGTGGGCCGGTTCGGCGAGGGCGACGACGTCCGCCTCTTCGCGTACCGATCCGTGAACGTTCCGTGACAGCTGTCGACGGCGCTTGCCGATGTCGGAGTCAGCGCGTACCGTAGGAGTCGGGATATCCCATCAAGACCGAACCCCGGCCAGCGCGCCGGGGATTCGTGTTTCTCGGGGCCTGTTCGGGGCGCTCGCCGCCCCTGCTACGTGAGATCTCGCGGGATCGTCCGCTCCCAGCGTCGCCGGAACCGTTCCTCGCCGTCCTCGTGCACGACCAGGTCGATCGTCGCGCGGTACGCCTCGGCGTCGCTCTCGATCACTACGTGGGTCCGGGAGTTCACGGTCGCCTCGGGCCAATGGATCTCGAATGCCGCCTCGCCGTGCGCCGACGCCTTCCCCGGGTCGGTCGTGGAGACCGACACGACGCCGTCGTAGTGGCTGTTCATCGACGGCACGTGGTCGACGGGCTCCTCCTCGAACGTGCTGCCGGCGTTCGCCGACGTGATGCGCCGGAGCACGTCATGGGCGACCGACCAGCGCACGCCGGCCACCGGGTCGTCGTCATCGTCCTCGCCTGGGTCGCTGCGGTGGGGCGGGGGCAGCACCGGGCGCTCCTCGATCGGGCTCGGGCCGTCGATCACCGGGAGCTCGAGCGTCGTCGCGGCCCGGTCGATCGTGATCGTCACGGGGCGCGGCGGCGACCATGTGTTCGGCCAGTCGGTGCCGGCGAGGTCGAGCCGCAGGGCATGGCCCGCTTCGAACGTCCACGACGCGGCTTCGATCTCGAGCTCGACGTCGACGAGCTCGCCGACCGGCATCGGCGACGGCTGCTCCCGCGAGTCGCGGTGCGTGAGGTTCAGGATGTTGCGCGCGACGAGCGACGAGGTGCCGTCGGGGAAGACGTCGCAGAGCTTCGCCGACAGGTATGCGACCGGCTCGCTCGTGGCGATGCGCACCCGCACCCGCGCGTGCCCGAGGATCTCGAACTCCCGCTCGAACGGCGCCCAGGTGTATGTGAGGGAGTAGAGCTCGTCGGGACGCTGGTCGTCGGGCTGGCCCCACGGCAGCACGCCGGCGCAGGAGATCCACGCGGTCCGGCCCACGTCGCCGCGCACGTCGAGCTCGTCGGGGCCGGCGCCGGGGCGGTTCGCCGTCGCGTCGGCGAGCGGCCAGGTCTCGGGGCGCAGTCGCTCGGGCGGCCACATCGGCTCGTACCGCCACTCGCCGTTGACGATGGGGCGGGCGGGAGCCGGCAGGGTCGAGCGCTGCGCGTACAGCACGATCGGCGGCTCGCGGTCGATGCCGTTGTCGACGCCCTTCAGCCAGCGGTCCCACCACCGGATGTGCTCGGGCAGCAGGTCGTGGTTCGGTCCCGGCAGCGAGGTGTCGGTCCCGGCGTGCGCCCACGGCCCGAAGACCAACCGCTTCGGACATGTCAGGCGCTCGAACGTGCGGAAGGAGTTGTTGCGGTAGCCGTCGGCCCAGCCGGCGACGATCATCGTGGGGCACGCGATCGCCTCGTAGTCGACGCAGAGCGAGCCCTGCTTCCAGTAGTCGTCGAGGCGCTGGTGCTCGAGCCACGTGAGCACCCATGGCTCCGTGCCCTCGAGGCGGCGCGCCCACTCCTCGCGCCATCCTTCGCCGTAGATCGGCGGCGCCGGCGGCAGCGCGTTGCTCGCGACCATGTAGCTCGGGTAGTCGATCTGGTCGAGCTGCTTCACGACGCCGCCCTGGAAGTGCACGTCGTCGCCGAATCGATCGTCGGTGGCGTAGATCGGGATGATCGCCTTCAGCGCGGGTGGTCGTTCCATCGCGATCTGGATGCTGTTGAACCCCGAGTAGGAGTAGCCGTACATCCCGACCGTGCCGAGCGACCAGGGCTGGGTCGCGAGCCACTCGATCACCGTGGCCATGTCGGTGCGCTCGACGAGCGGGTACTCGTCGGTCGCGATGCCCTCACTCGACCCCGTGCCGCGCACGTCGACGCGACACATCACGTACCCGGCCTCGGCGAGGCGCCGGTACTCGCTGCGCGAGCGGCCGGTGATGTCGTCCTTGCGGTAAGGGAGCGCCTCGAGCACGGCCGGCCACGGGCCGTCGCCCTCGGGCAGGTAGAGGGTGGCGGCGAGCCTGACGCCGTCGGCCATCTCGATCGACACCTGCCGCTTGTTCGCGGACCCCAGGCTCGTCATGGCGGCGAGGGTACCGGCGCAGGGCTCGCCCGACGGCCGCCCGCGCGTCGCGCATGCGACCGGCGGTCAGGTCCGGCGGGGCTAGGTCCACCCCCGGAACCAGACGCGCGCTTTCCACATCGCGTCGGAGATGCGGCTCGCGGTGAGGATCGGCCACATCCAGAGGAAGAGCCCGACCGCCGCCGCCACGTAGCCCCAGACGAACGGCAGGTAGGGCCGGCGACGGCTGATCGCGGGTTCGCCGGTGTCGGGGTCGAGCGCGACCTCGCCGGTCCCGCGATCGCGGATCACCAGGTGCGCCGCGGCGAGGTCGCGCAGCGTGTACACAGCGGCGAGGGCCATGAACGGTGTGAACGGCAGCGCGTAGAAGAAGAACTGCGGTCGAGCGACGAGGAACCACGGCAGGTAGAGGCCGGCGAACGCGACCACCATGAACCCGGGTGTCCAATCGCGCTTGCGCCACCACGCCCACGCGCAGTAGGGGATCGTCCACATCGTGCCCCAGAACAGCACGGGGTTCCCGACGGCCAGGATCTGTCGGATGTCGGGGCCGAGGTCCTCGACGAAGTAGTTCACGGGCCGGAGCATCGGGATCCAGGTCCACGCCTTCGAGTAGTAGACGTGCGTCGGGGTGAACGTGTCGGTGGCCGGGTCGAGCGCGGTCGCCCGCAGGTCGCGGTGGTAGCGCCACATGTCGCGGTGCTGGGTGAGGAAGTCGGCCAGGCTCGGCTCGAAGTGTGTGAACCACGGGATCCACGCGAGCGTGTAGACGAGGAGCGGCACGATCGCGAACGCGATCACGACCCCGAGCGTCTCCATTCCCAGCGTGCGGACGAAGGCGTTCTTACGGGTCCGTCCCTCTCGTCGACGCCGGGTCGTCTCCCAGATGTAGGTGAGCAGCACCGCGGCCGGGATCGCCATCGCGCCCGACCACTTGACCGCCGTCGCCGCCCCGAACGCCGCCCCGGCGGCGAGTCGCCAGGGCCGCAGGAACGGCGAGGGCACGCGCAGGCGCGACGGAGGATCGCCGGGCTCGTCGTCGTCCGGATCGCCGGCCTTAGCGCCCTCGGGCTCGACGGCAACCGGCGTCGAGGCGGCGGCCCACTCGGTGCGGCGGTCGATCCAGCGCCGGTCGAGCAGGAGCATCAGGAAGCCGAGCGACACCCAGAACGTCAGATGGATGTCGAGCAGGGCGATCCGCGAGTGCACGACGTTCAGGCCGTCGACCGCGATGAGCAGTCCGGCGACGAACGTCCACACGGGCCTGCCGAAGAGCAGCTGGGCCATCAGCGCGGTGAAGACCGCGACGCCGATGCCCGCGAGCGCCGACGTGACCCGCCATCCGAACGAGCTCATGCTGAATGCCCTGATGCCGAGCCCGATCGTGAGCTTGCCGAGCGGAGGGTGCACCCACGCCCCGGTGTCCCACTCGTTCTCGAGCCAGTACCGCTCGTCGCCCGAGTCGAGCCGGCATTCCTCTGGCCTCGCGTCCGTGACCTGGATGCAGCCGGCCTTCGCGTAGTAGGTCTCGTCGAACACGAGCTCCTGCGGGTCGTCGATCGCCGCGTAGCGGATCACGCCCGCGATCGCGGCGACGGCCAGCACGGCCACCACCGGTCGGTTCATACGATGCGACGGGCCCGGCATCGCGTCAGGGTACTTGCGGCCGATCGCGCAGCCGCACGACGAACTGGCACCCCTGGAACACGTCGGTGATCGAGGCGGTCTTGTTGTCGACGAGGCCGACGCTCAGGCCGTGTTCCTGCACGACGCCGAACGTGAGGTCGGTCGCGACCCTCGAGGCCTTCTTCGGCCAGCAGACCCAGAGCCGTCCGGTGGGATCGAGGGCGCGCTGCAGCCCGCCGAACCGACGTTCCATCGCGCGGCGCTCGGTCGCGAACAGGACGGCGACGTCGATGCCTTTCGTGGCCCTGCCGAGGAAGCGAACCCCGGGCGGAAGCGGTGCCTGCCCCTGGGCCCGGAGGAGGTCACCGAACCCGTCCGGGGCATCGACCAGCACGACCCGCGACCCCTGCCGGATGCCGAGCTTCTTCCACAGAGGGGTGCCCGAGTAGTGCCTGTGTCCCTCCGCCATGGCTTCCCCGTCGTGGTCCTTCCGCCGGTAGGCGCGCGAGGCACATCCTGCCACCCTGGAACGTATGGGCGGAACGCTGTGGCTCGTCGCCACCCCGATCGGCAACCTGGGCGATCTGTCCACCCGCGCCCGCGAGGTCCTGGATCAGGTCGATCTGATCGCGTGCGAGGACACGCGGCGCACCGGCCGTCTGCTCGCGGGGCTCGGGATCAAGGCCACGCTCGTGTCGTACTTCGAGGGCAACGAGCGGGAACGGGTCGACGAGCTGTTGGCGCGCCTCGGGGACGGCGACGACGTGGCCCTCGTGAGCGACGGGGGGACGCCCGCCGTCTCCGACCCGGGCTACCGGCTCGTGCGCGCCTGCATCGACGCGGGCGTCGAGGTGCAGGTGGTGCCCGGACCGTCGGCGGCGATCGCCGCGCTCGTCGTCTCGGGCCTGCCGACCGACCGGTTCGTCTTCGAGGGGTTCCTGCCCAGGAAGCCAGGCGAGCGGGTGCGCCGCCTCGAGTCGCTGCGGCACGAACCGCGCACGATCGTCGTGTTCGAGTCGCCGTTGCGCGTCCAAACGCTGCTGCGCGACGTGCTCGTGGCGATCGGCGATCGGGAGGTCGCGGTGGTGCGGGAACTGACGAAGCTGCACGAGGAGGTCCTGCGAGGTCGCGTGAGCCAGGTCCTGTCGCGTCTCGGCGATCGCGAGCTCAAGGGTGAGGTCGTCGCTGTGATCGGCGGGGAGCGCGTGCGTCCGGCGCCCGACATGTCGGCCTGTGCCGACGAAGCCCGTGAGCTGGTGGCCGGGGGCATGCGCAAGCGCGATGCGGCGCACGCCGTGGCCGAGCGCCACGGTGTGAGCGTGAACGAGCTGTATCGCGCGCTCCTCGATGACTGACGTCGGCGGATCGAGGGCGAGGTCGCTCCGCTAGGCTCGCCTGCACGATGGACGACGCTTTCCTGCAGGAGATGACCGAGGGGTACGCGTTCGACGAGCCGTCACTGCTGCTCGGCGCGCCGATGCTCCACGGAGAGGTCGCGGCGACCGCGCCTGTGCGGCTCCCGTTGTCGATGGCGAATCGCCACGGGCTCATCGCCGGGGCCACCGGCACGGGGAAGACGAAGACCCTGCAGATCCTCGCGGGGCAGCTCTCCGACGCCGGGGTACCGGTGTTCGTGAGCGACGTGAAGGGGGACCTCACGGGACTCTCACAGCCGGGTGACGCGACCGGCCCGATCGCCGAACGGGCCCAGCAGCTGGGCGTCACGTACGAGCCGAAGGCCCACCCGGTAGAGCTGCTGTCGTTGTCGGGGGCGCTCGGGGCCCAGGTGCGCGCCACGGTGTCGTCGTTCGGGCCGATCCTGCTCGGCAAGGTGCTCGACCTGAACAAGACCCAGGTCTCGGTGCTGACGCTCGTCTTCGCCTACTGCGACGACCAGCGGCTGCCGCTGCTCGATCTCCCCGACCTGCGCACGGCGCTGAAGTTCCTCTCCTCCGACGAGGGCAAGCCAGCGCTCGAGGAGTACGGCGGATTCTCGAAGGCCACGATCGGCGTGCTGCTGCGGTCGATCGTCGAGCTGGAAGCGACCGGGGCCGACGCGTTCTTCGGGGAACCGGAGTTCGACGTGCACGACCTGATGCGCACGACCGACGACGGCCACGGCATCGTGACGCTGCTCGAGCTCGCCGACGTGATGGACCGGCCGAGGCTGTTCTCGACGTTCATGCTCTGGATGCTCGCGCAGCTCTACGCGCAGCTGCCGGAAGAGGGCGACCTGCCGAAGCCGAAGCTCGCGTTCTTCTTCGACGAGGCGCACCTGCTCTTCGACGACGCGAGCGATGCCTTGATGGAGCAGATCGAGCTCACCGCGCGGCTGATCCGCTCGAAGGGGGTCGGCGTCTATTTCGTGACGCAGGGACCGACCGATGTGCCGTCGTCGGTGCTCTCCCAGTTGGGGAACAGGGTGCAACACGCGTTGCGGGCGCACACCCCCGAGGACGAGTCGAACCTGCGGAAGACCGTCCGCACGTTCCCGAGGAGCGAGCACTACGACGTCGGCGAGACGCTGACCTCGCTCGGCATCGGGGAGGCGTTCGTCACCGTGCTCACGCCCGAGGGCGTCCCGACGCCGCTGGCCGCGACCCGGCTCGTGCCGCCCGACTCGCTGATGGACGCCGTCGACGAGGCCACGCGCCAGGGGTTGATCGCCGCGGGGGCGCTGCGGCCGAAGTACGCCGAGGCGGTCGACCGCGAGAGCGCCCACGAGATGATCACGGCTCGCCTGAACGGCGCGGCGGACGTCGTGGCCGGCGAGCCCTCGGCCGGTCCGGCGGGCGCTCCGCTGCCACCACCTCCACCCGGAACCCCGCCGCCGAAGGTCGAGCCGGCGCCGAAGCCGTCGGGCACGGCGAAGGTCTCGACGAAGTCGAAGGCAGGCGCCGGAAGCGGGCTGGGCGATGACGTGAAGGACATCGGCGTCGGCTTCGCGAAGGACATGCTCACCACGGCCGACGGTCGCCGCACGCTGCGCACCGTGTTCGGCGCCCTCTTCGGCAAGAAGTAGCGCTCCCGGCGGTCAGAGCTGTCGCGATGGCCTTGGGTCGAGCAGCCGGTTGATCCGCCAGGTGCCGGGGACGCCTTTCAGCTCGCGCTCTCCGACGTCTCTAGTCTAGCCCAGACTAGTTGTTCCAGCCCGTATCATGACGCGACCATGGGCCGGGACGTCTTCTTCATCACCACGCCGATCTACTACGCCAACGACGTGCCGCACATCGGCCACGCCTACACCGAGGTCGCGAGCGACTTCATCGCGCGCTACCGGCGTCTGCGAGGCGACGACGTCCGCTACCTGACCGGGACCGACGAGCACGGTCTCAAGGTCGCGAGGGCCGCGGAGGAGAACGACGTCACTCCCCGCGAGTGGACCGACTCCCTCGAGCCGCGCTGGCGTGAGGTCTGGCAGCGCCTCGACATCAGCTACGACGACTACATCCGTACGACGGAGCCGCGTCACTACGAGTCGGTCGCGAAGATCCTGCAGGCCGTCCACGACAACGGCCGCGACGACATCTATCAAGGCACCTACGAGGGCCTGTACTGCGTCGCGTGCGAGGCGTACTACACCGAGGACGACCTGATCGAGGGGAACTGCCCGATCCACGGGCGGCCCGTCGAGCACATGCGTGAGGAGAACTACTTCTTCCGACTCTCCGCGTACCAGGACCGCCTGCTCGAGCACTACGCCGCCAATCCCACGGCGATCGAACCCGACGTGCGACGCAACGAGGTCGTCAGCCTCATCCAGGGAGGACTGCAGGACTTCTCGATCAGCCGCACGACGTTCGACTGGGGCGTGCCGATCCCGTGGGATCGCGAGCACGTGACCTACGTGTGGTTCGACGCGCTCACGAACTACATCACCGCGGCCGGCTACGCGAACGACCCCGAGCGGTTCGCGCGCCAGTGGCCGGCGAACATCCATCTGATCGGCAAGGACATCGTTCGCTTCCACGCCGTCTACTGGCCCGCGATGCTGATGGCTGCCGGGCTCGAGCCGCCGACCCAGGTGTGGGCGCACGGGTACCTGCTCGTGGGCGGGGAGAAGATGTCGAAGACGAAGCTCACGGGCATCCACCCGTTCGAGCTGATCGACCACTTCGGCGTGGACTCGTACCGCTACTACTTCATGCGCGAGATCTCGTTCGGCCAGGACGGCAACTTCTCGTGGGAGTCGATGACCGAGCGCCACAACGCCGACCTCGCGAACGGCCTCGGCAACCTCGCGAGCCGCGTGCTCGCGATGCTCGGCAGCTACTTCGACGGCGCCGTGCCCGAGCCGGTGACGGCGGGCGCCGAGTCGGACCTGCCGGGAGTCATCGACGACGCGCTCCGCCGCTACGACGAGCACATGATCCAGGTTCAGCTTCAGCCCGCGCTCGTCTCGGTCTGGGACATCGTCGCCCGCGCGAACCACTACCTGGTCGAGAAGGAACCGTGGAAGCTGGCGAAGGACCCGGTGAACCGCGACGAGCTCGCGAGCGTGCTGTACGCGGCCGCCGAGACCCTTCGCGTGCTCGCCGTCGCCGTCGCCCCGATCATGCCCCAGGCTGCCGAGGCGCTGTGGGCCCAGCTCGGCGTCGCCGACAGCCTCGACGCACAGCGACTTCCGGCCGCGGGAGTGTGGGGAGGGCTCGCCGTGGGTACATCGACGACCAAGGGGGCATCGCTCTTCCCCCGGCTCGAGGCCGACTGAACCCGCCGGATCGACCGTTCGACGGCGTTCCACAGTTTTCCACCCCCCTGCAGTTCGGGGTGAGGCTTCCAGGAATCATGTTTCACGTGAAGCTCCCCCCATCGACCGGATGTGGAGACCCGTGTAGTCTCGGCGCTCGTGACCGACCAGAACCTTCAACTCCCGGCTGACACCGGTGCCGTCGACACCCACTGCCACCTGTTCCTGCTCGACCCGGAACCTGCAGATGTGGTCGAGACCGCGAGAGCCGCGGGCGTCGATCGTCTCATCTGCGTCGGGATCGACGTAGAAACGAGCGCCCGGTCGGCCGAGCTGGCCGACACGCTCGGGGGTGTGTTCGCCACCGCGGGCATGCATCCGCACGACGCGAGCGGGTTCGACGCGAAGGCGGCGGCGCGCATCGAGGAGATGCTCGGCGATCCACGCGTGATCGGCGTGGGGGAGTGCGGTCTCGACTACTTCCGCATGCACTCACCCGAAGCCGACCAGACCCGGACGCTGCGGACCCACATCGCGTGGTCCAACGAGACGGGCAAGCCGATGGTGGTGCACGTGCGCGACGCGTGGCCCGACGTGCTTCGAGTGCTCGATGAGGGTTCGGCCGAGCACGTCGTGATCCACTGCTTCTCGGGCGACGCCGACATCGCGCGCGAGTGCGCGGCGCGCGGGTACTTCACGAGCTTTGCGGGCAACGTCACGTATCCGAAGAACGAGCACCTGCGCCAGGCGGCCGTCGCGGTGCCGCTCGACCGGCTGTTGGTGGAGACCGACGCGCCCTTCCTGTCGCCGCAGACGAAGCGCGGCACCGACAACCACCCCGCCAACGTGATGCTCACGCTCGCCGAGCTCGCGCGCGTTCGCGGCGACGACGTGGACAAGCTCGTCGCGGCGACCACGGAGAACGCGCGCGCGGCGTTCCCGGGCCTCCGCTGACGCCCGCAGAGCTCCTCGCACCATCGAACATACGTTCGTCTCTCAAGGTTGCAGTGAGGGTTGAGGGTTTGTTAGCGTGCGCTTCCGAGCTCGAAGGCTTCGGTCCGGCACAGCCGCTTCCCCACGAGGCCTTCCTCAGAGACCTGGAGGAAGGTTGCCGATCCGCGCCACGAGGGTCCGCCGATTGCGGATCCACCGAGCGGTCATGGGTGCCACCGTCGTGGTGGGCATCGTGCTCGTCGCTGGCGTCGTGAACCTCTCCGTGCGCAAGCACGTGACCCTCGTCGTCGACGGCGAGCACCAGACCGTGTCGACGACGTCGGGATCGGTTCGGGACCTGCTGGCGGACGAGGGCCTCACGCTGACGTCGGCGGTCCTCGTGCAGCCGTCGCCGACGAGCGTGATCGCCGACGGCATGACCGTGGTGGTGAACCCGGCGCGGATCGCGGCGGGCGCCGAGGTGTTCCTCGCGGCGAGCTCCGCGAAGGCGACCGGCGGCACCGCCGGAGTGTTCGAAAGCCCCACCGATGTGGGGGTCTGGGTGATGGCCGGGACGAGCAGGGCCTCTGTGTCCCTGACGGACCTGCTCGTCGAGAGTGACTACTCCGCCTCGAGCGCCGGAACGTCCCCGGCCGTGTCCGCGCAGGTCGCCGTGCTGGGGAAGGTGCGCGACGTCCTGACCAACGCGGACACGACCGGGGAACTCCTCTCGGCCATGGGGATCCAACCCGACGCTGACGACCGCGTCCGGCCGTCACCCGAGACCCCCCTTCACGCCGGCACGATCGTGACCTTCGACGAGGTCCGTGTCGTGACCGAGATGGAAGCGATCACGATCCCGCACGACGTGCACACCGAGTACACGCCGCGCATGACCCCCGGCACGCCCGTGAAGGTGCTCGAGGAAGGTCGCGACGGCCGCGGCATCGGCACGTTCCTCGTGACGTCGGTCAACGGCGAGATCGAATCGCGGCGGTTGATCGGTCGGTGGATCGAGCGCGAGCCGGTGACCGAGTTGCGGCTCTCGCCGCCCCATTCGATGTACGGCGGCACGACCGACGTGCCGGGCGCCATCGACGACACGCAGTCGGGGCTGGCGACCTGGTACGACCCCCCGTGGGCGGGCCTGACGGCGGCGCATCCCACGCTCCCGTTCGGGACGCTCGTCACCGTGACCGACGCCGAGACCGGCCGTTCCGTTACCGTCACGATCAATGACCGGGGACCGTTCGGCACGGGAAGGATCATCGACCTCTCGCCCGAGGCGTTCGCGGTCCTCCAGCCGCTCGGGGCAGGCGTCCTCGACGTCTCGATCGCCTGGTGAGTCCGGGCGCCCGCCGGCGCTCGGGGCCGGTGCGATCCGCGAGCTCGCAGCGCGCCACGGTGTCCGGCCCACCAAGTCGCTCGGCCAGCACTTCCTGATCGATCCGAACCTCGCCCGGGCGATCGTCGCCGACGCCGGCGTCGGTCCGGGAGAGCCGGTGGTCGAGATCGGCGCGGGACTCGGCTCACTCACCGTGGCGCTCGCCGCCGCCGGCGCCGACGTCCTCGCCGTGGAGTTCGATCGCCGGCTCGTGCCGGCGCTCGAGGAGGTGACGGCAGGCCTCCCATCGGTCCGGGTCCTGCACGCCGACGCGATGAAGCTCGACTGGCACACGGAGCTCAGTGACGCCAACGGCTGGACGCTCTGTGCGAACCTCCCGTACAACATCGCCGTGCCGCTCGTGCTCGACACCCTCGCCGCAGTCCCCGCGATCGATCGATGGGTCGTGATGGTGCAGCGCGAAGTGGGCGAGCGGCTCGCGGCGGCGCCGGGCGACGAGCATTTCGGCGCGGCGAGCCTACGGGTCGCCTACCGGGCGACGGCTTCGGTCGTGCGCCGGGTGCCGGCCGCGGTGTTCTGGCCCCGGCCGAAGGTCGACTCGGTCGTCGTCCGGCTCGACCGGCTCCCCGCCCCGCCGGTCGACGTCGACGAGGGCTCGCTCTGGCGCGTCGTCGACGGCGCGTTCGCCGAGCGCCGCAAGACGATGCGTAACGCCCTGCGGCGACTGGGGCTCGACAGCGAGACGGCCGACGAGGTGCTCGCGGGCGCCGGGGTCGCGCCGAGCGCGCGCCCCGAAGAGGTCGGCCTCGAGGGGTTCGCGGCGGTCGCCGAGCGGGTGACCGCGTGAGTCCGTCGGCTGCCAGGTCGGTGACGCGACGCGCCCATGCGAAGGTGAACGTGTTCCTGCGAGTGATGGGTCGTCGCGACGACGGCTTCCACGACCTCGAGACGGTGGTGATGCCGATCTCGCTGCACGACGTCGTGACGGCGACGGAAGCGCCCCCTGGACAGGTGTCGATCGAGGTCGAGGGGGATGTCGAGCTCACACGCCTCGTGTCGACCGTGCCCGGTGAGAACCTCGCCGGACGCGCTGTCGAGGCGCTCGCCCGGCGGGCCGGCCGCGATGGCTCGTCTCCCGGGGTCTCGCTCCGGCTCGACAAGCGCATCCCGGTCGCCGCCGGGCTCGGCGGGGGGAGCGCCGACGCGGCGGCCGCGCTGCTCGCGGCCGACGAGGTCTGGTCGTGCGGCCTCGAGGCCTTCGCGCTCGCCGAGCTCGGCGCCGCTCTGGGGTCCGACGTTCCGGCGATGCTCGCCGCCGAGCCGGTGCTGGCCTCGGGTCGGGGCGATCGACTCGTGTCCGTGCACGCGGGGAGCGTCTGGTGGGTGCTGAAGCCGTTCGGCTTCGCGGTCTCGGCGGCCGATGCCTACGCGTGGTGGGACGACGACCCGGTCACGGGGCCCGACCCGGGGGCCTTGATCGCAGCCCTCGAGATCGGCGACGTCGCGCTGCTCGGCGACGCCCTCTTCAACGACTTGCAGCCCGGCGTGGTGGCACACCATCCCGAGGTGGGGAGGGCGATCGACGCGTTCCTGGAGGCAGGTGCGCTCGGAGCGCTTTTGAGCGGCAGCGGCCCAACGGTCGCCGCTCTCGCCCGTCACCTCGGCCACGCCGACGCCCTGGCGGCCGCGGTGCCGGGATCGATCGTGGTGAGCGGACCGCCGGCACGCGGCGAGCACGAACCGTCGTGATCGATCGCGCCGACGCGCTGCCTCGCGCCGATGCCCTCGACACCGAGCGTCTCCGGCTGACGCCGCTCGTGCCCGACGACGCGAACGAGCTCCTCCCTGTGCTCGACGACCAGCGGTTGCACGCGTTCACCGGCGGGCGGCCAGAGACGATCGGCGAGCTCCGCGCCCGGCTCGACGCGTGGGAAGCCGAACGCTCGCCCGACGGGCGGGAGGCGTGGCTCAACTGGCTCGTCCGCTCGGCAGACGATCGCCGCGTCGTCGGCACGATGCAGGCCACCGTCGAGCGCCATCCGGGCGGTTCGCGCGCGATCGTCGCGTGGACGGTCGGCCTTGCCGAACAGCGCCGAGGCATCGGCACCGAGGCCGCGCGCGCGATCGTCGGGTGGCTCGTGGCCGAGGGCGTGACGGCCGTCGAGGCGCACGTGCACCCCGAGCACACGGCATCGGCCGGCGTCGCGCGAAACGCCGGGCTGGAGGTCACCCACAGATCGTGGAAGGGGAGGTCGTGTGGCGCCGCTCGGCCCTGCGCACGGCCGACGCGGGATAATCGAACGGCACGCGAGGACTCGATCCGGGGTCGTCTAACGGCAAGACACGGGCCTTTGGAGCCTGGAATGGAGGTTCGATTCCTCCCCCCGGAACCGGATCGAGCTCTCCTGGATGCCATGAACCCTCTTCGAGCTGACCGAGAGTTGACCCGGCGGCCGAGGATGCCTACCCGGCCAGATACCGGGCCAGAGCGAACTTCGCGTCGATCCCGTCGATCTCTCCGAACGTGGATCCGGCGACCACGATCTTCCGATCGAGTTGGATCGCTAATCCGCGCGCGAAGTCGAACCCCTTGCTGAACCTGGTCGTCGCCCTGCCGTTGCCGCCGAACGACGTGTCGAGGGAACCGTCCCACCGGTATCGCACGAGGGCGAACCGCGCGGCGGCGCCGTTGTATCCCGCGCTGCCGGCCGCGACGATCTTCCCATCGGCCTGGATCGCGACGTCGCTCGCCGAGTCGTCATCGCGCGTGAACCTCGTGATGACCTTGCCGTCGCCGTCGAACGTCGCGTCGAGCGTCCCGTCCGTCGTGTAGCGCGCGAGACCGAAATCGCCGGTCCACTCGCCGAGGAACCCCGCCTCCCCCGCGGCCACGATCTTCCCATCGGCCTGGATCGCGACCGCATCCGCGGTATCGACCCCGCCCGTGAAATTGGTCCTGACCTTCCCGTCCCCGTCGAACGTGGCGTCGAGTGTTCCGTGGCTGTCGTAGCGGGCGAGGGCGAACGACCCGTTCCCCCCGGTGCCGGCGACGACGATCCTCTGGTCGGCGTCGATCGCGACACCGTTCGCGGCATCGAGCCCGGTCGCCGTGAGGGCCGTGGTCACCCTGCCGTCGCCGTCGAACGTGGGATCGAGCTTCCCGTCGATGTCGTATCGGGCGAGGGCGAACTCGCCGAGATCGCTCGTGCCGACGGCGACGATCCGCCCGTCGGCCTGGATCGCAACGTCCCTCGCGCCGTCCTCCCCGCCGGTGAAGCCGGTGGTGACCTTCCCGTTCCCCCCGAACGTCGTGTCGAGGGTTCCATCCCGGTCGATCCGGGCTACGGCGAACCTCTGGACCCCCGCCGTCACCTGGACGTCGCCGACCGCGACGATCTTGCCGTCCTGCTGGATCGCGACCCCGAACGCGGCGTTCGGTCGCCCGGCGAAGTCGATGAACACCAGGCCATCCCCACCGAAGGTGGGGTCGAGGGAGCCGTTCGTTCGGTAGCGAGCGAGCGCGAACCGAATGGATCCACGAGGGGTGCTCGCGCGGCCCACGGCGACGATCTTCCCGTTCGCCTGGATCGCCACGTCCTCAGGAGCGTCGATCCGCTTCCCGATGTTGGTGATGACCCTGCCGTCACCGCCGAACGTCGTGTCGAGATGTCCCGGTGCCGCGCGCGCAAGGCCCGCCGGCAGCACGACGAGGAGACACGCGAGGGCGAGGAACACTAGGGATCTGGGTCGCACCGCGATCGTCATCTGGCTCCTGACCCAGAAGAGGGAAATCAGCGTGACCTCGCGCGTCCGAGATGTCAATCGGATCGATACGCCGAGCCAGGAGAGTGGATCCAGTCGTCGGCTCGGCCGCGCTCAACGTTCTCTCGTCAACGTGGGGCGCGCCGGCACGCGGAAATCCCGCAGAACCCGTCGACGTTGCTGTCGGCTCGGCGGCCTCCAAGCAGATCAGGGCGCACAAGCTTCGGCCACACTTCCGCGAGCAAGCGTGAGGAGGCTGTCAGACACTCCCTGGCACCGGTAAGCGCCGGTAAGCATTTCCCATCCTGGATCGGCGCGACATCGGGCGTGACGGGAGCGAGGGTCGCGGCGCCACGGCGCCCGCGTTCGGGCGAGAAGCCGGCCGTCGGCGCTGCAGACGATTCAGTTGATCGATCAGAGGAGGCCGTTCGCGGCGAGGAACGCCATCGCGACGGCGGCCACATCCTGCCCGTCGATCACGACCTTCCCGACGAGCTCGGTCACCGTGTCGCTGGAGAGTCGGGCGCTCACCGCGTCGAGCAGCCGCCGAACCTCGTCGTTCAGCTTCTCGGTGCGGATCACGGGCGTGATGTTCTCCGCGTCCTGGAGGTGGTTGTCGTCGAGAAGCGGGATGAACCCGTTCGCCTCGATGCTCGGATCCGTCGAGAACATCAAGGCGATCTGCACCTCGTCGCTCTTGAGCGCGGCGACGGTCTGCGGCCCTCCGGCGTCCAGCGGTTCGAAGTCCTCGAAGAGGATCCCGTAGACGTCTCGAAGGCCCGGCATGCAGAAGGGTCGGAGCGGACACTCGGGCGGTGCGCCGATCGTCAGCCTGTCAGCGACGGCGGCGAGCGAGCTCAGCGTGGTCAGGTTGAATTCCTGCGCCGTCTTCGCGTTCGCCACGAACTGATTCGTGTCCTGGGCCGGCGACGGTGTGAGCACTGTGATGCCTTTCGACCGGAGGCGCTCGCCGACCTGCCTGACGACATCGGTCGGATCGCTCGACGCTTGCGCGTTGGAGTCAAGGAACAGGAGCAACGACGACATGTACTCGGGCTTCAGATCGATCTGGCCCGACTCCAACGCGCTCTGTGAGACCTCGCGAGACCTCAGGTCGAACTCGCGCTCGACCGTGTAACCGGCGTGCTCCAGGACCCGCGCGTACATCTCGGCCACGAGCTGATTCTCGGTGAAGGCGCCGGACACCCCGACGACGATCGTTCTCGCGCGCGACGGAGGCCCGGTTCCGGACGGGCCGGAGCTGATGCAACCAGCCGTAAGAATGCTCGCCGCGACGATGGCTGCGGTAAGCATGAGGCTGGGCCGCCTCACGTCGACTGCACCTCGATCGGAAGCTTCGAGTTGCGGCCGAGAAGCGCCCGGGCGGGTGTTCGTCCCTTGCCTTTCAGGTCGAAGATCCGGGTGGGCCCGAACTCGTACCGATCCTCCAGTCGAACGACCGTCGCCTCCGACACCAGAACCTCACCCGGCTCTCCCTGCTCCTCCAGTCTGCTCGCGACGTTGACGGTGTCGCCCCACAGGTCGTAGGCGAACTTCCTGCGCCCGATGACGCCGGCGACGGCCGGCCCGGTGGCCACTCCGCCGTGGACGACGATCCGGTCGCCCGACGGCCATCGGACCGCGCCCGCTTCTCGGATGACGTCGATGGCCATCGCGACGGCGGCTCCCGCATGATCGGCCATAGCGACCGGCGCGCCGGCGACGGCCATGTACGCATCTCCGATCGTCTTCACCTTCTCGAGGCCGTGCCGGTCGGCGATCTCGTCGAACCGGCTGAACAGCTCGTCCAAGGCATGGGCGAACTCATCCGGCGACGAGCGAGCGGCCTGCTGGGTCGATCCGACCGCGTCGACGAAGATCACCGTCACCTCATCGAACGCCTGCGCGATCCGCCGGCCGGACGTGACCTTGAGCTGGTCGACGACGACCTGCGGCAGGATGTTCAGGAGCAGGCCGTCGGATCGCAGGCGCTCTTGGTCGAGCTGACGCTCCCGCAGGAACAGCGTTCGCGTATACCGCTCCATCCGATGCGCAGCCAGTCCGCCGAGGAACCCGAACGAGACGAGATAGAGCGTCGCAAGCACCCCGCTCACAGGCGCGACGTACCGAGTGGCGAAGGCGTACGGCAGATACGCGCCGATGCCGATCAGCGTGATCAGTAGGACCAGGACGAACCGCAGCCGCAGCAGCGTGTAGGTGAATGCAGTGATCAGGATGACGCCGACGTACCCGTACTCCGCGGGCAGCGTCTGGATGTTCGAGGTGTAGTACACCCACGAGACGATCGTCGCCGTCGCGATGGCGACCGCGACCCATTCCCAGATCCGGCCGAAGAAGGGCGTGAACGTGAGTGCGAGGCCGATGACCAGCATCGGGATGAACACGCCCCACCGCATCATCCGGTCGAGCCGGAGTTCGGAGAGGGCCAGGATGTAGGGGCGCAGGAGCAGACCCCACGAGATCCAGAGGGCGATCCCGGCCAGGAAGGCGAAGCGGATGTTCCCCAGGTGGTGGCGGAATTGATCGGCACGGAACGCCGACTCGAGCGCCGGGTCGCGGAACCGAAGCCGCAGCCGATCCAGGCCGAGCCGTCGTCGGGACGGTTCCCGAGCGGCCGTCGTTGTGTCGATCTGGTCCATCGGTCTCTCTCTCGTCGTACGAGGTCCAGCCGGCGAGGCCGGGAGATTGAGGCTACCGATATTCGGGCACGGCGCGTCGTGCCACGGTCGGACCCGCGTGACGCGCCGCCGCTCGCCGATGGAGCGGTTGATTCCCGTGTTCAGCACGTCAATACGTGCAGGCGGTCGACGCGTCGCTTGGATCTTGGAGTCCCAGCCAGGTGGTCGTCTGGGCTGTGCCATCCGGACGGGCACGTTGCGACGATCGCCGCTGTGCTCGACACTCCCCTCGTGCGGACGTGTGAGTCGTGCGGCACCGCGAATCCAGACCCAGCGAGGTTCTGCAACGCTTGCGGTGAACGACTCGCGGCGGACGAAGGCCCCCCTCGTCGGCGCATCGTGGCTGCGCTGTTCTGCGACCTCGTCGGTTCGACGGACCTCGCAGAGCGAACGGACCCCGAGGTCCTCAGACGCATCTTGAACGCCTACTTCGGGGCGATGCGCGCCTCGATCGAACGGCATGGCGGCACGGTCGAGAAGTTCATCGGCGACGCCGTGGTCGGTGCATTCGGGATCCCGACGTCGCACGAGGACGACACCCTCCGTGCCGTCCGGGCAGCGCTGGAGATGCGACGGGCCGCCGACGACCTCGACCGTGAGATCGGTGGTGTCGACGCGCGGATCCAGGTCCGCATCGCCATCGATGCGGGGGAGACGTTCGCGGACGACCGTGCGGCGGTCGAGGGCCGGATCGCCGGTGACGCGTTCAACACCGCGGCGCGGCTCCAGTCAACGGCGCAGGTCGGCGATGTCCTCGTCTCCGCCGCGGCCGAGCGGCTCGCGCGCGGTTACCTTCGAACCGAGCCGGCGGGGGAACGTTCGTTGAAGGGCAAAGCCACACCGGTCGATGTGTTCCGCGTCCTCGACGTGCGCGAGACGCCGCCTCCGGCGCCGACACCGTTCGTCGGCCGGTCGCGCCCCATGAGCATGCTCGAGCATGCGCTGGATGACGCCGTCGAAGGCGGAGCGTGTGTCCTCGTCACGGTCCTCGCTCCGCCCGGTGTGGGCAAATCCAGGCTGGGTGAGACGTTCGCCGACGCGGTTCGTGGACCTGCCCGCGTCCTCGTCGCACAGACGCCCTCCTATGGGGAGGGGGTCACGTTCTCGCCGCTGATCGAGCTCCTCGCAGCCGCCGCCGACCTCCCCGGCGCCGACGCCGAGGCTGTCGCATCGGTGCTCCGAGGACGGCTGGTCGACGAACAGGACGGACCGGCGGTGGCGGATCGACTCGCTCAGGTCCTGGGTGTTCATGAGGCGCTGGCGGCCGATGCGTCGTGGGCCGTCCGCCGCCTGCTCGAGGTCCTGTCCGCGGACCGACCGCTCGTCGTGATCCTCGATGACGTGCACTGGGCGGAGGAGCCGATGCTCGACATCGTCGAGTCTGTCGTCGATCGGTTCCACGGTCCGCTCCTCGTGCTGTGCCTCGCTCGGCCCGAGCTGCTCGATCGCCGAACGACATGGGCAGCGGGCAAGCCTCGAGCCCTCACGACGACGCTTCCACCTCTCGGGCCCGACGAGACTCGGCGGCTCGCAGAGGTGCTGCTCGTCGACGCGCCGGAGTCTGTGATCGAGCGCGTCAGCGAGACGGCCGAGGGCAATCCACTCTTCCTCGAACAACTGGCGGCGATGCTCAGCGATCGTGGATCCCTCGTCGAGGGTCGATGGCGCGGTTCACGGGATGGTGAGGTCGATATCCCATCGACCGTCCAGGCGCTCTTGGCGGCTCGCGTCGACGACCTCGATCCCTCGGCGCGAGCGATCCTGGAGCATGCGTCGGTCGAGGGCCGGCGGTTCCGTGTCGCCGCGGTTCGTGCGCTCGTCGGTGACCTCGCCGAGGAGGTGCTCGATCACGGGCTCCTGACGCTGGAACGTCGCGGGCTCATCGACGCCGAGGACGAAGCGGCGGGTCGGTGGCGGTTCGCCCATGCACTGATCGCCGAAACAGCGTACCGCGGCATCTCGAAGGAGCTTCGGGCCGCGCTCCACGAACGCCTCGCTGCGTGGCTCATCGCTGAGGAGGCCGATCAGCCAGACGTCGACGAATCGGCCGCTCGCCATCTCGAGCGCGCGTTCCATCTGCGAGAGGAGCTGGGTGTCCGCGATGAGTCCTCACGTGCGCTCGCGGAGCGAGCTGGGCTGCTGTTCGCCGATGCAGGTTCGCGCGCGTTCGCCGGCGTGGACCTGATGGCGGCGCGCGACCTGCTGGGCCGCGCGGCGCGATTGCTGCCGGAGGGGTCGCCCCGCCGGCTCGATCTGCTTCCGAACCTGGGCGTCGCGCTGACGGAGACGGGACGGCCCGATGAGACGGAGGCGTTGCTCGTCACCGCTGTGGAGCAGGCGCGTGCCGCCGGTTCCGAGGCCGCCGCCCTACGGGCGAGGATCCAGCTCTTGGCGAACCGCGTCTACCGTTCGCCGACCCAGCCCGAGATCGAAGCGGCGGCGATCGACGCGCATGCGGCGGCGGAGGCTCTCCACGCGCTCGGCGACAGCGTCGGGCTCGCGGAGGCGGCGATCGCGATCGAGTATCTCGGCTGGATGCGCGGCGATCTCGAGGAGCACCGTGAGTGGGCGATGCTCGGTGTTCGCCACGGCCTCGCGGCCGGACGACCGCGCGAGGCGGCGCAGGGGACTGCAGACGCGGTCCTCGCGACGGCGTTCGGACAGACGCCGTTCGACGGCTTCCCGGCGGTTGCCGACGAGTTCGAAAGGATCGCCGAGCATCCGTTGACCGCGAGCGCGTCGGCTGCTTTGCGTGCGATGGCAGCATTGGGTGCCGGGGACGATGTGGCGTTCGACCAGCACGAGCGGGCGTGGCACGACGTGCTCGAGCAGCATGGTCTGTCATGGCTTGCGGCAGCCCAAGCGCTCGTGATGGCTGCCCTCGAGACGTGGGTGGGGAAAGCCGGCGTCGCCGAGCTGCGCTTGCTCGAGGCGCGTGAGGTGTTGGCGGCAGCCGGAGACGTCTGGTGGCTCAGCTCGATCGACGCGCTCCTGTGCAGTGCCTTGGCGGCACAAGGTCGGCGGCGCGACTTCCTGACGCATGCTGACGCCTTCGATGCCTCGGACCCGGTTCCCGATCGCGACACGCTGGTGCGGCGTCCGCTGCTGCGCTCGCGAGCGCTTCTCATGCGTGGCTCGATGGCCGATGCCGAGGACGCTGCGCGCAGAGCTCTCGTCGCAGCCGAGGGATCGGATCTCGTCCTCTCTCGCGCGGAGACATTCGTGACGCTCGCCGACGTGCTCGAGGCGCGCGGTCATGCCCAGGATGCGGCGGTCGCTCGCGGGCGCGCTGCGAGCCTCCTCGAGGAGAAGCGGTTCAAGTCCGCGCTCGTGTAGACCAGCTCCCTGTAGTCCGAGGCTGGCTTCAGGGCTTGCCGAAGACCGCGACGCGTTCGACCTTGCACGCGAACATGACTCGTCGCTCCTCCTTGGAGGGATCGCGGAGCCCGTACGGCGCCGGCTGCCCCGAGTACTTCGTCCATGCCGCGTCGATCGTCTCGGTCGCGAGGTGACCGTCGACCGGATCGTCCTCGTGGACCTCGCGATCGACGGTCGCCCGGATGCTCAACCAGTGATACGGGTTCGCGGGATTCATCAGCAGGATCGTGACGATGGGCTCGCGACGCACCCGACCGAGCGCTCGGTCAGAATGGAGACGTGACCGATGAACGCGACCATGCGCAGGGAGTGAACCGCGGGCTCGTCGTCCTCAGCATCCTGCTCGTCGCCGTGACCGGGTGGGCGCTTGCGACCCGCGACGGAGGAGCGCCCGTCACCGAGGTCGACGCCCCGATCTTCTGGGTGGCGACCGACGGTGACGACGCCGCGCCGGGAACGCAGGACGAGCCGTGGGCAACGCTGCAGCGGGCCGCCGACACGGTGCCCCCGGGCGCCGTCGTGTACGTCCGCGAGGGCACGTACGCGCAGCGGTTCGACCTCCACGTCTCCGGCGTGCCCGGCAGGACGATCACCTTCACGCCCGCGCCGGGCGAGGACGTCGTCCTCGACGGCTCGACGCTGCAGGCGCCGGCCGGCCAGTCGGCGATGATCGAGATCGATTCGCAGCGCTACGTCTCGATCGAGGGATTCGAGATCACCGGTTACGCGAGCAGTGAGTCGGGACACGTGCCCATCGGGATCTTCGTCACCGGCTCGGCCGACCACGTCCGGCTGTCTCGCAACTTCATCCACGACATGGGCACCACGTTCGCGGGCCGAAACGGAGGGGACGCCCACGGGATCGGCGTGTTCGGGACCACGTCCGCTCATCCGATCGAGGAGATCGACGTGCTCGACAACGAGTTGGCGAACCTCACGCTCGGCTCGTCGGAGGCGCTGGTCGTGAACGGGAACGTCAAGGACTTCCTGATCGAGGGGAACCGCGTGCACGACACGAACAACATCGGGATCGACGTGATCGGGTTCGAGGGGACCGCACCCGACCCCACGGTCGATCAGGCGCGCGACGGGATCGTCCGGGGCAACACCGTGTGGAACATCGACAGCTATGCGAACCCCGCCTACGGAGACAGCCGCAGTGCCGACGGCGTCTACGTCGACGGTGGCCGCGACGTGGTGGTCGAGGCCAACGTGATCCACGACGTGAACATCGGGATCGAGCTCGCGAGCGAGCACGCCGGTCGGTCGACGCGCAACGTCACGGTCCGCAACAACCTCGTGTACGACGCCACCACGATCGGCGTCGCGATCGGCGGCTACGATCGCCGCCGCGGCAGCACCGAGGACTGCGTGATCGTGAACAACACCGTCGTGAACACCGACGGCCCCGAGCTGCTCGTGCAGTTCGATACGCGCCGCAACCTGATCGCGAACAACGTGATCGTCGCAAGCGCGGACGCCATCTTCGTCGAGAACCCTTACGAGGAGAACGTCGACAACGTGCTCGACGCCAACCTCTACTACTCGGTCGACGGGAGCTCCGAGGGCACGTGGCAGTGGAAGGGCGTCGACTACGGAGACTTCGACACGTGGCGATCGCGCTCGGGCAACGACCGACACTCGATGTTCGCCGACCCCGGGTTCGCCGGCCCGGCGGCCCAGGACTTCTCGCTCGTCGCCGGCTCGCCCGCGGTCGACGCCGGGGTGTTCGCGGCCACGTCGGGCTCGACCGACCTCGCTGGAGGATCGAGGGCCCAGGGTGGTTCGGTCGACATGGGCGCCTTCGAGGTCGAACCCCCGCCTGCCTCGCCCACGCCGTCGATCGCCGGCGCCGTCACCTACGCCGGCGACCTTCCGTGGCTGAAGGTCCGCAACGGGTGGGGCGATCCGGAGGTCGATCGCAGCAACGGGGAGCGGGCGCCCGACGACGGCGTGCCGATCATGATCGGGACGCGATCGTTCGAGCACGGGATCGGCGCACACGCGCCGTCGAGGATCGTCGTGGAACTCGACGGACGGTGCTCGCTCTTCCTCGCCGACGTCGGCGTGGACGAGGAGGTCGGTGAGGCGGGCTCCGTGGTGTTCGAGGTGTGGGCGGGTGACGAGCGACTGGCAACGACCGGCCTCGTGCGCGGATCCCAGGCCTCCGTCCCGATCGCCGCCGACGTCGAGGGGTCGTCCTCGGTGACCATGGTCGTCACCACCGCCGGCGACGGCCCGGCCAACGATCACGCGGACTGGGGCGACGCCCGCTTCGCCTGCGAGGGCTGAACCCAGCCCGGACCGCCGTCGTCATCGCCGACGAGGATGTGGGACCATGACGGCCCTTCGCCACTGGACTTCGACCCTTCGAGCCCTGGACGCCGACGGTTGGCAGAGACCACGAAGCGCAGACCCCGTTCCATCGCTCTGGTCGTGCTCGCCGCCGGCAAGGGCAAGCGGCTGAAGTCGGCGACACCCAAGGTGCTGCATCCGATCTGCGGGCGTCCCGCGCTGTGGCACGTGCTGCAGGCAGGGCTCGCCGCGAAGCCCACCAAGGTGATCGTCGTCGTGGGTCACGGTGCCGACGACGTGCGCGCCGAGGTCGCGAGCTGGAAGCTCACCCCGAAGCCGATCTTCGTCGAGCAGTCGAAGCAACTTGGTACCGGGCACGCCGTGCAGGCAGCCGAGCGGGCCGTCGGCCGCGTCGACGACGTGCTCGTGATGGGCGGCGACTACGACCCGGTCACGGGCGAAGACGTGAAGCGACTCGTGGCGTCGCACCGCCGCTCGAACGCGGCGGCCACGATCGCCTCCACCGTTGTCGACGATCCCGGTGGCTACGGCCGGGTCGTGCGTCGCGGGTCCCGGCTGGTCGAGGTCGTCGAGGACGTCGATGCCACGCCCGAGATCCGGGCGATCCGTGAGGTCTCGATCGTGCTGTTCGCGTTCCGGCGGCGCGAGCTGTTCTCGGCGCTCCCGCAGCTCGACCGGAAGAACCGCCAGCGCGAGTACTACCTGAACCGCGTGATCCCGGCGATGCTCGCGGCCGGACAGAAGGTGAACGCCGTGACCGTCGACTCAGGCGGTGCGATGGGGCTGAACTCCCGCGCCGGGCTGGCAGCGGTCGAGGCCGTCGTGCGCCAACGCGTGAACGCGCGGCACATGGCGAACGGCGTGACGCTCGTCGATCCCCGCGCCACCTACATCGACGTCGACGTCGAGATCGGCGCCGACTCCGTGATCTTCCCGAACACGTTCCTCGAGCGGGGCTCGCGCATCGGCACGAGGTGTGGCATCGGCCCGTCGGTCGCGATGTCGGGTTCGACCGTGGGCGACGGCTCGGTCGTGCGGTTCTCGGTGCTGGATGGTGCGACCGTCGGCGCCGGCTGCGAGGTCGGGCCATTCGCACGCCTGCGCGACGGCACGGTGCTCGACGACGGCGCCCAGGTCGGCAACTACGTCGAGGTGAAGGCCACGACACTCGGCCGTGGTGCGAAGGCCAAGCACCTCACCTACCTCGGCGACGCCGAGATCGGCGACGGGGCGAACATCGGCGCCGGCACCGTGACCGTGAACTACGACGGCTACTCGAAGCACACGACGGTCGTGGGTTCCGGTGCCCGGATCGGTTCGGATACGATGCTGGTGGCGCCCGTGACGATCGGTCGCGACGCCAACACGGGGGCGGGATCGGTGATCACCAAGGACGTGCCCGACGGTGCGCTCGCGGTCGAGCGCAGCGAGCAACGCACGGTCGAGGGATACCGCACGCGCAAGGACGCTGAGCGCCGCCGCCGGAAGAGCCGGAAGAAGGACACCTAGGGGGAGGGCCGTGGAGATCATCACCAAGAAGCGGATGATGCTGTTCACCGGCACGATCCACCCGGCGCTCGCCCACGAGATCGCCGACTGCCTGAGCATCCCGGTGAGCGAGTCCGACCTGCGTCGCTTCGCCTCGGGCGAGATCTACTTCCGGGCCAAGGAGAGCGTGCGCGGCGCCGACGTGTTCGTGGTGCAGACCCACTACGAGCCCGTCAACGAGGCCCTGATGGAACAGCTCATCATGATCGACGCGATGAAGCGCGCATCGGCCAAGCGCATCACGGCCGTCGTGCCGTACTACGGATACTCGCGCCAGGACCACAAAGCGCTCTCGCGCGAGCCGATCAGCGCGAAGCTCGTCGCCGACCTTCTCTCGACCGCCGGCGCCAACCGCGTGGTCAGCGTCGACCTGCACTCGGGCCAGATCCAGGGCTACTTCGACTCACCGTTCGACCACCTCACCGCCCTGCCGATCCTGTCGAACCACTTCTCGGGCGAGCTGGGCCTGCACGGCGACGACCTGGTCGTCGTGGCGCCCGACGCCGGGCGGATCAAGACCTCGGAGAAGCTGCGCGAGTACCTCCACGCCGACCTGGCGTTCCTCTACAAGCGGCGCAGCCGCCACGAGGCGCACAAGATCGAGGAGATGGCGGTCGTCGGCGAGGTCGAGGGGCGGCCGTGCGTGATCGTCGACGACATGATCGACACGGCCTCGACGATCTCGGCGGGCGTGCACGTGCTCGCGGAGAGGGGCGCCGGCCCGATCTACGTGGGCGCGACCCACGGCATCTTCAGCGGCAAGGCGCGTCAGCTGCTCGAGGAAGCGCCGATCGAACAGGTCGTCGTCACGAACACCCTGCCGATCCCCGAGGAGCGCCAGTTCGACAAGCTCAGAGTGCTCTCGATCGCTCCGCTGATCGCGAGCGGCCTGCGGGCGGTGTTCGAGGACTCGAGCGTCAGCGAGATCTTCGGCGGCGCGAACCAGGTCTAGTCTGGGTTGGACTAGAGCCTCCCGCTCACCCGATCCCGGCGATCGGGTTCTGACTGATGTCGACCCCGTCGTACGACCAGATCACGTACGAGACATCCGCTCGCTGCCCTCTCTGCAGGGTCCAGAGCGCGGCTCGTCCCGAGCCGGCCGGGATCCCGATCGCGCATACCGATGTGGCACAGAGCCGGGACCGTACGACGCCGCCCGGCGTTTCGAGTTCCAGGCCGTCGATGAACTCCCCTCGTGGGGCGAAGTACGCGAGGAGCTGCCCCCCTTGACCGGGGAAGCGGAGCGTCTCGATGTGTACGGCGTCGTCGGCACAGCGCTCGATCACTCCGGCCTCGTTGAAGACGCGAGCGCACGCTTCGTCGCCCCGCACGGCACGCTCCGCGAACGTCAGGTACCCGGTGAGATCACCCCGTCGGCGTTCGTAGCCATCGTTGCCATCGAAGAAGTCCCCCGAAAGGTAGAGGGTCTGCCCGAACGAGGTGTTGGATTCGACCTGCGTCCTCACCGTGACGGCGCCGTCGGTGATCGGCAGAGCCATCGCCGCGAGGTCGGCCTGGGACCCCTCAGGTCCGACGGTCTCGACGTCGAAAGAGCCCGTTCCCCCTGACCCCGGCGCGATCCAGCGGGTCGTCGTCGCGATCGGATCGCTCGGGAGGAATCCCCAGATCAACGTCCCGACTTCATCCGGCAGGGTGAGTGCTTCGAGGTATCCGCCATCGGCCGCGACTGTCGGCTCGATGCAGGATCGGTCGCCGCCTATCGCCACACCCGTCCCCGTGCCGGCATCTCGGTCGATCTGGATCGCCGCACAGTGGCGTCCCCTATCGAAGTCGTACGCGATACTCCATCCCACGCCGTCGACGTCGCCGCTGAGGGAAGCGTCGGCCCCCGGCGGTGCAGTCGTCGGATCGGTCGACGGGAGTCCGAGGGCCACGGCGGTCCCTTGCACGTCGGACCCGTTCGGGACGAAGAAGAGGTCGAGCGGGAGCGACATCGACGGTGGCAGGGGAACGAGCGAGGCGGGGATCGGAGATGTCCCTTCCTCGAGCCGCAGCTCAACAGCGCTCGCTTCCTCGGTCACCACGCCGAACGTGGGATCGCCGCCCGCCTGTTGGATCGCCTCTCGATCCGGCACGATGACATCCGACAGTCCGACCCCGTCACCGTCGGGACCGACGAGACGGAGGTCGAGGTCGTTCTCACCTCGAGGGCTGACCTCAAGGGTCCAAGGGCCCGCGGCGTTCTCCCCGCCCGCAATCACGTACGCCGCCGTGTCGCTCGTTGTCGGTTCGACCAAGAGAGCCACCTGTGAGTCGTCGGCCTGCATGCCCTCGAACGCGTCGATCAGGGTCTGACGCTCGTCCTCGGGAACCGCGTCGCCGAACGCGAAGTGCGCGACGTAGGGGATGTCGCCGGAGGCGAAGTACACGTACGTCCCCGGCCCGCACGACGGACGTACCTCGGCTGGCGGCGCGTCGAACGGCACCGGCCACTGCGCGCGGTCGCCTGCGCCGAAGTTCGCGGCCAAGAAGGCCCTGTCGAGCGCGATCGTCATCACGGCGTCCTCGGGCCCGATCGAGAAGGACCGGTCGAAGCAGGGGGAGCTCTCGAGGCCTCGGTCGGTGTCGCTGAGCATCAGGATCGGCGCCATCCAACCGTCCCCGGGCACGCCCATCAGCGATGAGCGGCACGCCTGGCGCTCGTCCTGGGTGGGCTTCTCACCGCACGCCTCCACGTCCCGCTCGCGTTGTTCCCCGAGATCGGCGGCGACGGCCCGCGCCCATGGCCATTGGTTCACCAAGTACCAGTCGCTGGGGCTCGTGATCGTGAAGTCCCCGACCTTCGCGGTGCGATCGAAGACCTCGTAGCCGGCCCAGGGATCGTCCACCGCTGTCCGATCGTTCTGGCCGAACTCGACAGATCGCAGGATCGCGGCCGTTCCGGCGACGAGACCGAACACGGCCACCATGCTCAGCACGACCGTGCCGAACTGACGGCGGCGGACCCTCCGCTTCAACTCACCCGGAGCGCGTTGCGCACGCGGTGCTCTGGAGGCGTCGGTTTCCAGCACGTCCCTCAGCCGTCGTTCGAGATCATTCATGTCTCGTCACCTCGTGAGATCCGGGACCGCAGCGTCTCCATCGCTCGGAAGACGAGTGAGCGAGCGGCGGTGACCGAGCAGCCGAGCGTCTCCGCGACCTGTTGCTCGGAGAGGTCCTCGTAGTACCGCAGCACGATCGCGGCTCGTTGCCGGACCGGGAGAGAGCGCAACGCCGCGCGAAGCTCATCCCTGCCCTCGACGTCCGGTGGATCGAAGGTCGTCTTCTGCGAGCGAGCGGCTTCCCTCGAGAGATGGTCGCGCTCGACGCGCCGCCGACGATGATGGCTCATCGCGAGATTCACGACGGTTCGTCGCAGGTACGAAGAGAACGCATCAGGTCGCCGCAGGTGCCGGAAGCGCCCGGCGACCTTGATGAACGCTTCTTGCGTGAGATCCTCGGCTGTCGCGGCGTCGCCGGTCAAGAGATAGGCGAGGCGGAGCGCTTCCGGCGCCTGGCGGACGTAGAGGTCCTCCAGGTCGCCCTCCGTCGGCTCTTCGACCTCGCGGGCTTCTGCCGAGTCTTGGTCCACGATGGCGTTCACCCTAGTCGGCGCCTCCTGACAGGAAGACGCACGAGGGTCCAATCACATCGCGGTCAGATCCGCTCGATCCCGTCCGGCGTCCACGCGATGGTGTCCGAGTCGGCGCGCTGACCCTTCTGAAGCAGCCACAGCGTGCCGGTCCCGGACCCTGGTGGGATCCCGATGACGCAGACCGGTCCGCGGCACTTCGAACCGGCGATCGTGTCAGCCCCATCGACGTCCAGCTCGATCCCGCTCAACTCGATCGCATCGAGGTGTGAGAACACGAGGATCTGCCCCCGGTCGTCGGGAAGCGGGATCGTCTGCAGCGTGATCTCGTCGGCACATCCATCGACGACGCCGTGCTCGGAGGAGACCACGTAGCAGGTGATGCCCGTCGAACGGTCGGTCATGATCGCGCCTCCGGTCCCGAGGATGTCGAACAAGGTCATGTCGTTGCCCTCAGAGATCCCGGCCGTGTTGCCCAAGGGGTTGCCGTCGCCGCCGACGGGCACCGCGAACGGCGGCTGGTCGCCCTCGTGCGACGCGAAGAACAGATCGAAGTCGAACGGAAGGCTCGGAGGGAGCGGAACGATCGTCGCGGCGGGACCGGGTAGCATGACGTTGCCTCTGATCTCGACGCCTGCGGCTTCCTTCGTCACCGCCCCGAAGACAGGATCGCCACCGGCTTGCTCGATCGGCGCGCCCGTCGGCACCGCGAAGTCCCCGGCCCCGGCGCCCCCTTCCGGCGACACGACGAGGAGTTCGACGTTCGCCGACGGCCCGTCGCTCGTCGACCGTGTCAGCTCCAGTCTCCACGGACCGGCGGCGTTCTCCCCGCCGGCGATCACGTATGCGGCGTCACCGGTCGTCATCAGGCCGGACGACTCGATCACCATCCCCTGGAACGATCGGAGGAGTCGTGCGACCGCCTGGTCGCTCGCGTCCTGACCCCGGGCGATCCAGGCCTCGTAGGGTGCGAAATTCCCTTCGTCCTGGAACAGGAAGTACCGGCCATCGCCGCAGCGACCGTCGGTGTTCGGTCCTTCCTGGGTGGTCGGCCACGCGGGAAGCTGGTCGGCCGGCAGGTCCGGTGCCCAGCGCACGATCAAGGCGACCCCGTCGGCGGGGAGCGCTTCTCCGCACACCGATCGATCCAGTCCAGGGTCGAAGTTCGTGAGCTGGAGGACCTCGCAGCCTTTATCGGGACCGCACCACCCGTCGGTCGCGGGCCGAACGAGGAACCAGTCGCTCCCACTCTTGATCGTGAACGAACCAACCGTCGCCGTCCGCAGGAACACCTCGTAGTCCTCGGAGATCGTGCCGCCCGGTGTCAGGCGGTCGGGACCACGGCCGATCACACCCACGGCGCCGATCGCGACCGCAACGATCGCCACCGCGCCGAAGGCACCGATGAACGCGGTGCCGAGCTGACGGCGACGGCCACGCTTCCGCACCGGCTCCGGGAGCCGGGGCGCCACGCCGCCCACCGACGACGCCTTCCGTTCGAAGAGCTCGCGCAGGTCGTGTTCGACGTCGTTCATGCGTCCTCACCTCTGATCAGCTCGCGCAGGGCGCCGCTGCCGCGGGCCACCAACGACTTCACGGCCGCCACCGAGCACCCGAGCATCTCGGCGGTCTCGCGCTCGGATAGGTCCTCGTAGTACCGGAGCACCAGGGCCGCGCGCTGTCGAGTGGGCAGCGTCGCGAGCGCCTTCCACAGGTCCTCGCGGGCTCCCACGTCGGGTTGCGAGGACACGCGCCGCGCCGACTCGGCCCCTTCCCTCGAGAGCCACTCGCGCTCCAAGCGCCGGCGACGCAGCCCCGACGTGTGCAGGTTCACGATCGCCCGGCGGAAGTACGCCTCGAACGCGTCGGGACGCCGCAGGTGCCGGAAGCGACCGACGCACCGGATGAACGCCTCCTGTGCCAGGTCCTCGGCGTGCGGGCGATCGCCGGTCAACAGGAACGCGAGCCGCACGCCGGCGCCGATGTGGCGCGCGTACAGCTCGTCGAGCCCGCCGTCGGAGACATCGGGCTCCGATGCCTCCGCGGGCCGCTCCTCGACGCCCAATCCCGTTCCTTCCGCCATCTCGTCAGTGAAGACGCACGGTCGGGCCGGAAGGTATCGCTCGGATCCACCGCAAGGTGGGAGCGATGCCGCCCGGCTGCGCTTTCCTGTACCATCCCGACGTTCCCGAAACGACCGTTCCGCCTCCCACAGATAACGAAGGGCCCCTCTTCGCCATGGATACGAAACTCACCGCAGAACGTCGCTCCGACGCCGGCAAGGGCGTCGCCCGCAAGCTCCGCGCCGCCGGCAAGATCCCGGCCGTGCTCTACGGACAGGACCTCGAGACGACGCCGCTCACCGTGGACTCCCGCGAGCTGAGCCATCTGCTGCACGGCAGCGCCGGATCGAACGTGCTGGTCGACCTCATCGTCGACGGCGAGGAGCACCTGGCGATCCCGCGTGAGATCCAGCGCGATCACATCCACTCGAAGTTCGTGCATGTGGACTTCCTCGCGGTGAGCCGCACCGAGACGATCACCGTGAACGTGCCCGTCCACGAGACGGGCGACGCCGCCGGCGTGAAGGAGGGCGGGGTGGTCGAGCACCACCTGCGCGAGGTGCAGATCGAGTGTCTGCCGCAGGACGTGCCCGACGAGATCGTGGTCGACATCACCGACGTGGAGCTCGGCGACATGGTGCACGTGAGCGACCTCGTGGCGCCCGCGGGCGTCACGATCCTCACGAGCCCCGAGGATGCCGTGCTCTCGGTCGTGACCCCGGCCGCGCTCCGTGTCGAGGCCGACCTGTCGGTGCCCGGCGAGGAGGGCGTCGAGGTGCCCGTGGCCGAGGCCGAGGAGGGCGCCGAGGTGCCCGCAGCCGAAGGGGAGGCCCCGGCGGAGGGCGACGAGGCTCCTGCCGAGGAGGAGGGTGGCGAGGGCTGAGCCCCTGCCGCTTCCATGACCTGGCTCGTCGCCGGTCTCGGCAACCCCGGCGATCGATACGCGAACACCCGGCACAACGTCGGCCGCATGGTCGTCGACGAGTTCGCGCGCGCACACGGCGAGCGGTTCAAGAAGGTGCGGTTCCTGCCGGTCGAGGTCGCCGAGGTCCGCGAGGGCGGCGTTCGCGTGCTGCTCGCGTCCTCGACCCGGTTCATGAACGAGTCGGGGCCGTCGTACGCGAGCCTCGCGCACAAGCAGCACGTCGAGCCCGTCCGGCTGATCGCCGTCTACGACGAGCTCGACATCCCCGCGGGCGAGCTGCGCGTGAAGCTCGGCGGCGGTAGCTCCCACAACGGCGTGAAGTCGCTGCAGCAGGCGCTCGGGTCCCGGGACTTCCTGCATGTGCGCATCGGCATCGGCCGCCCGCCCGGGCGTCAGGACCCGGCGGACTTCGTGCTCGCGCCGATCGGCAAGAAGCTCGAGGCCGACATCGCGATCTGGGTCGACCACGCGGCCGACGCGGTGCGCAACCTGATCACCGAGGGTCTCGCCCCGACCCAGGATCGCTTCAACCGACAGGCGCCTCCGGGCTGACACACGGTCGCCGGGTTCCGGCTCGCGGGCCATTACACTGCACTCCCGAAGGCCCCGCCGAGACGCGGCGAGGCCCGTTCATGGTGTCCGGCCTCGTGCCGGGGAGGGCCTGGATTGGGTCTGCGCGACGCGCTCGAGGTATTGGTCGGTTCGGAGCCGTTCGAACGGCTCCTGCTCGAGCGTGCGCGTCCGATCGTGGCCAGGGCCGAGGCCGGCGAGGACTTCGTGGTCGCGGGCGTGGCGACCGCGCTGGAGGCCCCCCTGCTCGCCGTGGCTCCCGGCCCCCGTGAGGCCGAGGGGCTCGCCGCCGACCTCGAGGCGTTCCTCGGCCCCGAACGGGTCGCGCTCCTGCCGGCATGGGAGGCCCTGCCCTACGAGGGCATCTCGCCCGCCCCCGAGATCGCGGCCCGGCGCGCCAGCGCCGTCGCCCGCGTTCGCGAGGCCAAGGGCGCGTTCGTGCTCGTCGCGCCGGTGCTCGCGGCGATGCAGGGGTTGATCCCCACGCTCGGAGTCACACCCCCGCTGCAGCTCGTGGCCGGGCTCGACCTGCCCCCCGACGCGCTCGCGGAGCGCCTCGTCGACCTCGGCTACGCGCGGTCCGACGTCGTCGAGCACCGGGGCGAGTTCGCCGTGCGGGGCGGCGTGGTCGACGTGTTTCCCGGCACCGCGCGCCGCCCGGTACGCGTGGACTACTGGGGCGACGAGGTCGAATCGATCCGGGAGTTCGTGCCGTCGACCCAGCTCTCCACCGAACGCGTGGCGCTCGCGGAGGTGCCGGCGACGCGGGAGCTGGTGCCCGACGACGCGCTGCGCGATCGCGCGCGAGGCGCGGCGGCCGAGGCGCCCGAGCGATTCGCCGATCAGCTCACGCGGATGGCCGACGGGTTGTTCGTCGAGGGCGCGGAGTCGCTCGCGCCGTTCCTGTTCGAACGCATGCCGACGCCGGCCGAGCTCGTGCCCGAGGGCGGATGGGTGGTGCTCACCCACGCGCATCGCACCATCGACCGGGCGAGGGCCGCCCACCTCGAGGGCGAGGCGCTCGCCGAGGCGACGGCCTGGCCCGCCGCCAGGGTGCTGCACACGCTCGACGACGCGATCGGCGATCGTGTGCGCCTGCACCTCACCGAGTTCGCCGAGGGGCTCGACCTCGGCATCGTCGGCTGGGGCACGGCGCAGGGCAACGCCGCCGAGCTCGCCTCGCGCGCGCGCGAGCTCGGCGACGCCGGGTTCCGCATCGTGCTGTCCGGTCGCGGTCACGGCTCGCTCGAGCGCGCCCGCGAGGTGATCGGCGAAGGGGTGCCCGTCGAGCCGGTGGAGTCGCCGCTCGCGGACGGGTTCCTGTTGCGGGCGGGGCGCCTGGCCGTGGTCACCGAGGAAGACCTGTTCGGCTCGCGCCGGCACACGCGCACCGCGCCGCGGTTCACGCGCCGGCGAACCGATGCGATCGCCGACGAGCTCGAGCCCGGCGACTTCGCCGTGCACCGCATCCACGGGGTCGGGCGGTACACGGGCATCACGCACCGCGAGCTCGCCGGCGCGGAGCGCGATTACCTCGTGCTCGAGTACGCGGGGGGCGACAAGCTCTTCGTGCCGAGCGACGCGGTCGGCATGGTCGCGAAGTACGTCGGCGGGGACGCCCCCCGCCTGCATCGCATGGGCGGCAGCGACTGGGCGCGCGCGACCGCCAAGGTCAAGCGCGCCGTGCGCGACATGGCCGGCGAGCTCGTGCGCCTGTACACGGTGCGCCTGTCGGTGCCAGGCCACGCGTTCGGAGCCGACACGCCGTGGCAGCAGGAGCTCGAGGACGCCTTCCCGCACGAGGAGACCATCGACCAGATCTCGGCGATCGACGAGGTCAAGGCCGACATGATGTTGCCCAAACCGATGGACCGGCTGATCTGCGGTGACGTCGGGTTCGGCAAGACCGAGATCGCGGTGCGGGCCACCTTCAAGGTCGTGATGGAAGGCAAGCAGGTCGCCGTGCTCGTGCCCACGACGCTCCTCGCCGAGCAGCACTTCATCACGTTCAGTGAGCGGTTCGCGCCGTTCCCCGTCACGGTGAAGATGCTCAGCCGCTTCGTGAGCCACGCCCAGCAGAAGCAGGTCGTCGAGGACGTGAAGGCCGGCAAGGTCGACGTCGTGATCGGCACCCACCGGCTGCTCGGCAAGGACATGGCGTTCCGCGACCTCGGGCTGCTCGTGGTCGACGAGGAGCAGCGGTTCGGGGTCGCCCACAAGGAACGCCTGAAGCAGTTCCGTGCGAGCGTCGACGTGCTCACGATGACCGCGACCCCGATCCCGCGCACGCTCGAGATGGCGCTCACCGGCATCCGGGAAATGAGCACGGTCGACACCCCGCCCGAGGACCGCCAGCCTGTGCTCACGTACGTCGGCAGCTACGACGAGGGGCTGGCGCTCGGCGCCGTTCGGCGTGAGCTGCTGCGCGAGGGTCAGGTCTTCTGGGTGCACAACCGGGTGGCCACGATCGACCGGCAGGTCGCGTGGCTCCAGCAAGAGCTCCCCGAGGCGCGCATCGTCGTCGCGCACGGCCAGATGGACGAAGCGCTGCTCGAGCAGCAGATGATGACGTTCTGGAACCGCGAGGCCGACGTGCTCGTCTCGACCGTGATCATCGAGAGCGGCCTCGACGTGCCGAACGCCAACACGCTCGTGGTCGACCGCGCCGACCTGCTCGGGCTCGCGCAGATGTACCAACTGCGAGGCCGCGTGGGCAGGTCGACCGAGCGTGCGTTCGCCTACTTCTTCTTCCCGCCCCAGCGTGAGATGACCGAGGAGGCCCGGGAACGGCTCGCCACGATCAGCGCGCACCAGGCGCTCGGCTCGGGGTTCAAGATCGCGATGAAGGACCTCGAGATCCGCGGGGCGGGGAACATGCTCGGCGCCGAGCAGTCGGGCCACATCGCCGCGGTCGGGTTCGACGCCTACGCGCGCATCCTGCAGGAGTCGATGGCCGAGATGAAGGGCGAGCCGGTCCCCGTGGAGCAGGAACTGCGCATCGACCTGCCCGTGAAAGCGTTCGTGCCGCCGGGGTGGGTCGCGCAGGAAGCGCTGCGTCTCGAGCTGTACCGGCGCATCTCGCTCGCCCCCGACCACGCGACGCTCGACCAGATCCGGGCCGAGACGCTCGACCGCTACGGCGCGCTGCCCGACGAGGTCGACACCCTGTTCGCGATCGCGTCGCTGCGCGTGACCGCCCGGGCGCTCGGGATCGAGGAGATCTCGACGTTCCGTGATCAGGTGCGGCTGAAGCCGGTGGCGATCCCCGAGGGGCTGCTGACCGACCTCGAGGAGCGCGTGTACGGCGCGAGCTTCGCCCCCGAGTCCCAGACGCTGAACCTCGTGCCCGACCGGGTCTTCGGCAAGGACCTCGTCGCGTTCGTGGAACGTTGGCTGCTGGAGGCGGCCACGGGGGACCGGGTGCTTCCGGAGCCCGCGCCGACGTCCGGCGCCTGAGGGGCATGGCGTTCGTGTGTCGGCGCAGGCCTCGTGCGCCCGAGCCCGTAGACTGGTCGCTCGTGGACTCCCGAACGCTCCGCCTCATCGCCATGCCCGTGATCGCCGTCGCCCTGCTGGCGGCCTGCAGCTCCGGTCCGGCCGCGGCCGCGACCGTCGGCGAGACCGACATCACCGACGAGCAGCTCGCGCAGGAAGCGAAGCTGTTCACGTTCCTCGCCGCCCTGAACCAACAGGAGTGCGGCGGGCCGCCCCCCGAGGGCGAGACGCAGGAAGTGGTGTGCAACCGTTTCACGCTCGGCAACATGATCCAGGGTCGGCTGATCGCGGACTACGCGCAGGCGAACGACGTCACGGTCGAGGCGTCGGAGGTCGACGACATCATCGCGAACCTCGACGAGCAGCTCACGGCCGAGACGGTCGACGCCGAGCTCGAGAAGCTCGACCTCACGCGCACCCACCTCGAGGGTCTGGCCAACGAGGTGCTGCTCTTCCAGGCGGTGCAGGGCGTCGTGGCCGAGGAGGAGCTCGGCGACGAGCAGCTCCAGCAGATCTACGAGGACGAGGTCCTTCGCTTCACGACGATCGAGGCGCTGCACATCCTCGTCCCCACCGAGGCCGAGGCCGAGGACGTGTACCAGCAGGTCACGGCGCCGGGGGCGACGCAGAAGACCTTCGCGGACCTCGCGAAGGATGTCTCGATCGACACGCAGTCGGGTGCCAACGGGGGAAGCCTCGGTCAGGCGGTGGCCTCGACGTACGTGCCGGAGTTCGGGGAAGCCGCGGTCGCGCTCGAGCCCGGCTCGATCTCCGAGCCCGTGCAGAGCGAGTTCGGCTGGCACGTCATCTACCTGGTCGACAAGCAGGTCACGCCGTTCGACGAGGCCAAGACCCAGCTGCTCGAAGGCGAGCAGGGCACGCTGTTCAACGCGTGGATGCGCGATCAGGCCGAGACTCAGGGCGTCGACGTGAACCCGAAATACGGGAGCTTCGACGTCGCGACCCTCACCGTGGTCGCCGTGAACAGCACCGACCCGAGCGCATCGAGCGCCCCCGCAGACGGTGCCGCCAGCGACGGCGACGAGGGCACGCCCGCGCCGTGACCGAGACGCCCTCGCGCTCCGGCGACCTGCTCGCCCACGTTCCCGAGGGTCCGGTTCCGAGTTCGCAGCAGGGCCGGCGGCTGCTCGACCTCGTGCGCGTGATGGCGCGGCTCCGCGGTCCGGGCGGGTGCCCGTGGGACGCCGAGCAGACACATCAGACGCTCGCGCGTCACCTGCTCGAGGAGACGCACGAGCTGCTCGAGGCGATCGACGCCGGCGACGACGATGCGATGCGCGACGAGCTCGGCGACGTGCTGCTCCAGGTGGTGTTCCATGCGCAGATGGCCGCCGACGAGGGCCGATGGGACGTCGACGACGTCGCGCAGGGCCTCGTCGAGAAGCTCGTGTACCGCCACCCACATGTCTTCGGCGAGGTCGAGGTGACCGGCGCCGACGAAGTGCTCGTGAACTGGGAGAAGCTCAAGGCCGCGGAGGGCGGCGAACGCGGGGCCGTCGACGACGACATCCCGGCCTCGCTTCCCTCGCTCGCGCGGGCGGCGAAGGCGCAACGTCGCGCGGCCGGCTGGGGGTTCGAGTGGCGTTCGGTGGACTCGGCCGTCGGGGCGCTGCGCGAGGAGGTCGACGAGCTCGCCGCGGTGACCGATCCCGCAGGAGCGGAAGAAGAGGTCGGCGACGTGCTCTTCGCGACGGTCGCGCTCGCGCGGAAGCTGGGCGTCGACGCCGAGAGCGCCCTGCGTCGCACCGTGCGTAGGTTCTCCGAACGGTACGAGCGCTTCGTCGCGCTCGCCGCCGAGCGGGATCTCGATATCGAGACCGCCGACGAAGCGACTCTGCGGCAGCTGTTCCGAGAGACCCGCGGATCGTGATCGTGGCCGCCTGGCCGACGCGGGGGGAGATCGCCGACGCTCGAGAACGCATCTCGCCGCACGTGCGGCGCACCCCGGTGATCGACGTGGCCGCCGGCACGTTCGGGCTCGGGGCGCCGCTCACGCTGAAGCTCGAGCTGTTGCAGGTGACCGGCTCGTTCAAGCCGCGCGGGGCGTTCAATCGTATGCTCACGGCGGGCGTGGGCCCCGGGGGCGTCGTGGCGGCGAGCGGCGGCAACTTCGGGTTGGCGGTGGGCCACGCCGCCCGCGAGCTGGCACATCACGCCGAGATCTTCGTGCCCTCGAGCTCACCTGCCGCGAAGATCGACAAGGTGCGTGCGACCGGGGCGGTCGTGCGGGTCGTCGATGGCTTCTACGACGAAGCTTCGGCCGTGGCATCGGAGCGCCGCGACGAGACGGGCGCGGTGTGGATGCACCCCTACGACCAGCCGGCGGTCGTAGCCGGACAGGGCACGATCGGCTCCGAGTTGTCCGAACAGGCTGCCGACGCCGGGACCGTGCTCGTGGCCGTCGGAGGAGGAGGCCTGATCGCCGGGCTCGCCTCGTGGTACGCGGGCACCGACGTGCGGGTCGTCGGGGTCGAGCCAGCGACGTCGCGGTCGTTGCAGGCGGCGATCGAGGCGGGGCGACCGGTGGACGTGCCGGTCTCGGGTCGCGCGGCCGATTCGCTCGGTACCCGTCGGACGGGCGACATCGCCTTCGCGCTGGCCGACGCCGGTCACGTGGACCACGTCGTCCTCGTTGACGACGGCGCGATCCTCGAGGCCCAGCGAGCGATCTGGCGGGACCTGCGCATGTTCGCCGAGCCCGGCGGCGCGGCGGCCCTGGCGGCGGTGATGTGCGGGGCGTTCGTGCCGGCGGCCGGAGAACGGCTCGTCGTGCTGGTCTGCGGCGCCAACGGCGACCACACCGACGTCATCGGGTCCGGTCCGGACTAGACGCAGCAGGACCGTCGGTATCCTCACCGGGCGATGACGACCGACTACGAGCGCGCGTTCGCCCTCCAGACGTGGGTGATGGAGCGCACCTCCACGAGACGGGAGCGCATGCCGTGGGGCACGGCCTTCTTCCATGACGAGTATCCGCTGCGCTACGACGCCAACATGGCGATCGCGGACCGTGCGCTCCGCGGAGCGACGGCCGACGACGTCGTGAGGATCCTCGACGAGCTGTACGGCGGGTTCCGTCATCGAGAGATCGAGTTCGCGTCGCTCGGCGACGCCGAGTCGATCGCGATGGGCATGGTCGAGCACGGCTATGCCCTCGAGCAGATGGTCGTGATGGCCCTCCGCCGGGCGTCCGACCGCGACCCCGAAACCGACGCCGTCGAGGAGCTGGGGTTCGACGAGATGGAGCCGTTCATCGCCGAGATGACCAGACGCGAGCCCTGGGGTGCGGAGCCCGGCATCGCCGAGATGCTGGCGGGGTTCCGCCGGGTGCTGGTGGATGGCGTCGGCGCTCGGTTCTTCGCACAACGGATCGACGGGCGGCTCGCCGGCTCGTGCGAGCTCTACCTGCGGGGCGACGTCGCCCAGATCGAGGACGTGAACACGCTCGAGGAGTTCCGTGGGCGCGGTGTCGCTCGCAACGTCGTCCTGCGCGCCGCCGAGGCAGCCCGCAGGGCCGGCGCATCGTTCGTCTTCCTGTTCGCCGATGCGCAGGACTGGCCGCGGCACCTCTACGGACGACTCGGGTTCGATCCGATCGGGCACTCGCGCCTGTTCACGCGGTGGCCGCACGACCAGGCGAGTCGCGACGCCAAATCCCCGGTCGCCGGGTAGGCGTCGGCTACCATCGTCCTCCGATGTCTTCGATCGAGTCCGTCCACGCCCGCGAGATCCTCGATTCTCGCGGCAATCCCACCGTCGAGGTCGACGTCTGGCTCGACGACGGGGCCTTCGGCCGCGCCGGCGTGCCGAGCGGCGCGTCGACCGGCGAGCACGAGGCGCTCGAGCTCCGCGACGGCGGCGACCGGTTCGGCGGCAAGGGCGTGCTCGGCGCCGTCGAGAACGTCAACGGCCGCATCGCCGAGGCCTTGGCCGATGCCGACGCGTTCGACCAGCGCAGGGTCGACGCGGCCCTGCTGGCGCTCGACGGCACCGACGCGAAGTCCGAGCTCGGCGCCAACGCCGTGCTCGGCGTCTCGATGGCGGTCGCGCGCGCGGCCGCCGATTCGAACGGACTGCCGCTTTACCGCTACCTGGGCGGCCCCAACGCGCACGTGCTGCCGACCCCGATGAGGACCGTGATCAACGGCGGGGTGCACGCCGACAACGAGCTCGAGCCCCAGGAGTTCATGGTGATGCCGGTCGGCGCGGCCTCGTTCAGCGAGGCGCTGCGATGGGGCGTGGAGTGCTTCCATGCGCTCAAGGGGCTGCTGCACGACGAGGGCCTGGCGACCGGCGTCGGCGACGAGGGAGGGTTCGCGCCCGAGATCGCGACGACGACCGAGGCGCTCGAGTGGCTGCTGCGCGCGATCGAGGCCGCCGGCCTGACCCCCGGCGACGACGTGGCGCTGGCGATGGATCCGGCCACGAGCGAGCTGCGGACCGACGACGGGCGGTACCGTCTCGAGGGGGTGGACCGCACGGCCGACGACATGGTCGTGTTCTGGTCCGACCTGGTCGACCGCTTCCCGATCGTCTCGATCGAGGACGGCCTCGACCAGGACGACTGGGAGGGATGGCTGACGCTGACGAGAGCGCTCGGCTCCCGCGTGCAGCTCGTCGGCGACGACCTCTTCGTCACGAACGGCGAGCGGCTCGAGCATGGCATCCGTGACGGGGTCGCCAACTCGATCCTGATCAAGGTGAACCAGATCGGGTCGTTGACCGAGACCCTCGACACGATGGCGCTCGCGACCCGCAGCGGCTACACGAACGTCGTCTCGCACCGCAGCGGCGAGACCGAGGACACGACGATCGCCGACCTCGCGGTGGCGACGAACGCGGGCCAGATCAAGACCGGCGCGCCGAGCCGAGGCGAGCGCACGGCGAAGTACAACCAGCTACTCCGCATCGAGGAGGAGCTCGGCGACCACGCCCGTTACTCGGGCGGACGGTCGCTCTCGGGCGCGCCGCCGGGGGTCGCGTAGGGCATGAGCTCAGCGGTCCCTTCCCCGACCGCCGCGAGGCGAAGCGCGACGGTTGCGCCCGACGCGGCCGCCGACCGTTCCTCGCGGCGCCACACGGCCGGTCGTCACGAGGTCGCTCGCGGCCACATATCGCACGCCCGTCTCACCGCACGCGCGGCGGTGCTCGCCGTCGTCGCGCTGATCCTGCTGACGCTCGCGGTGGCACCGCTGCGTGCCTTGATCGACCAGCGCAGCAACCTCGCTCGGCTGGAACGGCAGGCCGAGGAGCTCGCCTATCGCAACGCCCAGCTCGAGGCGCGCATCGACCGGTTCACCGACCCCACGTACCTGGAGCAGCTCGCCCGCGAATGCCTCGGCATGGTGCGGCCGGGAGAGACCGCCTTCGTGATGGTGCCATCGCGCGGAGCGCCCCCGACGCCGCGTTGCTGACCGGCGTCACGAGGCGTCGGCGCCGAACCTGATCATCGAGGACTCGGCGACCTGTTGGTATCCGAGGCGGCGGTAGATCGCGTTCGAGGTCGGGTTCTGAAGGTCCGCGTAGAGGAAGCACGCCTCGGCGCCCTCGTCGAGCATCCGGGCGCTCACCTGGGCCACGAGGTTCGAGGCGTAGCCGCGCCCACGCTCCTCGGGAGGCGTGTACACGGGGCCGACGCGGGCGGCGCCCGGGATCGGCATCCACCCGGTGAGTGACACCGGACGGCCCTCGACCTCCCAGATCGTGAACCCTCCCGCAGCGCCGTCCCCGATCTTCGCATCGATCCCTCGCTCCATGTCGCCGTCGTCGCGCGGCATCTCCTGCAGCGCCTCGGCGGCGAACGCGCCCATCCACCGCCTGAGCAACGGACGATCGTCGTGGGTCGCGTCCCGCGCCGACCCCTCGGCGGGCCGTGGGGGCAGCACCGTCGTCAGCGCATAGACACCCTGACCGACGCCGCGCCGCCACGGCACGCCGGTCGCGGCGGTCCACGCGTCGGCGAAGCGGCTCGCCCACGGCTCGTTCGCCGTGACGCCGGGCAGGTCCGGCTGTGCCGAGGCGAGGGTCGCGACGAAGGCGCCGATCGCATCGTCGTGCAGCGGGTCCGCGATGATCGCCGGGTACGGCGGCGTGCGCATCGCGGCGCCGACGACCCGGCCCGAGTCGGCGGCGACCCAGAAGAAGGCCTCGGCGTAGGTCTCGGGCCGGTCGACGAGCTGTTGCGCGATGCCGATCGGCAGGTTGTTCGCAGCCGTGTCCCCGTCGAGCACCGGTGCGGCCATCGAGAGGAACGTCGCGGCGTCGGGGAGCGAGGTCACCTCCATCGACGGATGCTACCGCCCGCGCCCGCCGCCGATTGACGGGTTCCGACATCCCCGTCACACTGGCCGCCTCGCCCGGAAACGCCGGGTTCGCAAGGGAAAGGGGCATCTGACATCGCTGAGATCGAGATCGGCGCGGTGATCGACGGCACCGTCGAGCGCATCACGCCATACGGAGCGTTCCTCAAGCTCGAGGACGGCCGCCTCGGATTGGTCCACATCTCCGAGATCGACCGCAACTACGTGAAGGACGTGCACGAGCACCTCCGAGAGGGCGACGTCGTGCAGGCCAAGGTGCGGGCGATCAAGGAAGACGGCAAGATCGACCTCTCGATCAAGGCGCTGCAGGACCCCGCCCCGCCCCGACCGCGTCGCGGTTCCGACCCGGAGTTCGAGCAGATGCTCAAGAAGTTCATGCGCCAGAGCGAGGAGCGCCTGGTCGATTACAAGCGCGCCGTCGAGCACAAGCGCAAGTAGCCGGCGCTCACGCTCGCCGTGCCTGCCACGCGCTCCTCGCGATCTCGTACGTGTGCTCGTCACACGCCTCGCCCTTGAACGTCGTGCGCACGGTGGCGACGAGATCCATGCCCAGCCGCTCGGCGACCACGATCGAGGGTGCGTTCCTCGTGTCGGTGACCGCACGCACGAGGGCGACGCCCTGTCGGTCGAACGCGTAGTCGAGCAACGCCCCGGCGGCCTCGGTCGCGTACCCGCGTCCCTGCAGCGAGGGGTCCACGGTGTACCCGATCTCCGCGATCGCGGGGTCGCCGGCATCGAGCGCGAGCATGCAGTCGCCGACGAGCGCATCGTCGCGCAGCCTCGCGACCGCGAACTGGAACGGCTCGCCGGGTACCCCCGGGTCGGCCGCCTCCATCTCGCCGACGAAGGCCTCGGCCTGCTCCACGGTGTAGTCCTGCCACGACTGGAATCGGGCGACGTCGTCGTCGACCCGGTACGCATGGAAGGCTCCGACGTCGCGTGGGGCGAACCGGCGCAGCCGCAGCCGAGCGGTCTCGATCGAGGTGAAGGACCGGTCGCGCACCGGCGCAGCCTACCGGCGGCGAGCCACCCGCCCCTGGGAACATGGGCGCCATGGCCGAGCCGATGCCCACCGCGCAGCGTGAGCTCCGCGCCGCCGACGTCTCGGCCGTGCGCGAGCAGCTGGGCCGCGAACCGACCACGCCGTTCACGGTCGTGTCGCGCTGCACCGGAGGGCATCCGCTCGTGATCCGCAACGTGCCGATCGACGCGGCCGGTGATCCGTTCCCGACGACGTTCTGGCTCACCTGTCCCGAGGCGGTCAAGGCGGTCTCGCGCGTCGAGTCGGAAGGATGGATCGGCCGTCTGAACGAGCGGATGGCCGACGACGAGGGGTTCCGCGCGTCGGTCGAGGCGGCCCACGACGCATACGCGGCCGAGCGTGCGACCGACCTCGCCGCCGCCCGGTCATGGGGTGGCGTGGCCGGCACGCGCGTCGGCATCAAGTGTCTGCACGCCCACTACGCCTACCGGCTCGCCGGGGGAGACGATCCGGTCGGGGCCTGGGTCGCCGAGCGCGTCGAACCCGTGCACGCCGAGCAGCGGCTGGGCAGGGTGGGGGCGATCGACCAGGGCACGAACTCGATCCGGCTGCTCGTGGTGGAACCGCCCGCCGCGCCGGGCGTGTCGGCGACCGAGCTCGCCCGCGACATGTTGATCACCCGACTCGGCCTCGGCGTCGACCGAACCGGCCGGTTCGACCCCGACGCGCTGGCCCGCACCGTCGAGGCGTTGGGCATGTTCTGTCGTCGGGCTCAGGCCCTCGGCGCCGAGCGCATCCGGGTCGGGGCGACGAGCGCCGTGCGCGACGCCGAGAACCGAGGCGAGTACGCCGCGGCCGTCCGCGCGCATGCGGGGTCGGACCTCGAGGTGATCACGGGTGAGCAAGAAGCCCGCCTGTCCTTCCTCGGCGGCACCCACGGGCTCGACCCCGCGTGGGGCCCGTTCGCGGTGCAGGACATCGGTGGAGGCTCGACGGAGTTCGTCGTCGGTGCGGCGCCGGGCATCGCCGAGCAGGCGATCTCGACCCGCATGGGGAGCGTGCGGATGACGGAGCGGCACGTCCGGCACGATCCGCTGACGGCAGAGGACCTCGCCGCTCTCGAGGCCGACGTGGCCGGAGTGCTCGAGGAGGTCGACACCGCCGTGGCGGTCGGCGACGCGCGCACGTTCGTCGCCGTGGCGGGCACGGCGACCACCCTGCAGGCGATCGCGCTCGAGCTCGATCGCTACGACCCCGACCGCATCCACCGCACGTGGCTGACGCGCGAGCAGGCGGAACGGGTGCGCGATGCCCTGGCGGCCATGACCGACGCCGAGAGGGCCGCCCTGCCGGTGATGGCGCCCGGGCGCGGCGACGTGATCGTCGCCGGCGCCGTGATCCTCGTCGCCACGATGCGGCGGTTCGGGGTGGACCGCGTGCTCGTGAGCGAGAGCGACATCCTCGACGGCTTGGCCCTCGAGATGCTCGGACCGCGCTAGTTCCTGAGATCCCGAGCCTCAGCGTCGAAGTGAGCGATCGAGCCGGACCCCTGCGAGCGACGTCGCGGTCACACCCACCGCGATCGCCGCGAGCAAGGCGACGGTCGGACCGACCGGCGGGTCCCACGCCAGCGACGCGAGTCGGTTGCCGATCAGCCAGGTCAGCATCATCGCCATCAGCCCTATCCCGGTCCCGACCGCCCATGCGGCGACCCGGTCGGCGAGGATCCGAGAGCGGTCCGCGTCCATCACGCTCACTCCGACGCGAACGCCTGGAACACCGGCGGGAACATGAGCACCGCACCGATCACGCCCAGGGCGAACGCGATCCAGAACCAACGACGCAGGTCGACCTCCTTGTGGCGCATCGTGAGACCGAGCACCAGCCACGAGAGCAGGAACCCGGCCGACGCCAGCACCGTCTTGCCGGAAAGCGGCCCGACACCGGCGTCGAAATCGAGGAAGTCATGGATCGGCACCGAGGCTTCGGAGAGCAAGGTCAGCAGGCCGAGCACGAAGATGCCGATGCCTGCGCTCATCATCACGGCGGCCGCAGGTCCGTCGACCCGATCCTCGAGGTGAAGCGGCTCGAGCTCGGGGGCGTCGACGATCCGATCCCCACCCGTTCCGGTCTGGTTCATCGTCATCTCTCTCACCTCAAGCGATCGGAGCGATCTTGTTCAGGAAGGCCCCGTACAGGCCACCAACCACTGCCGCGGCGAAGCCACCGACGAGCATCACGATCGTCGCCGTCCGCAGCCACGGCCGCCGGATGATCCGGGGCCCGTAGTACGCGACGATGAACGCGACCGCGGTCACGAGGAACGGCGCCGCCCAGGCGATGTGTTCCTTCCACTCCATGCCGAAGTTGTGCCACGACGCGGTGTCGCCGCTGACGTTCGATTTCAGGAAGTCGCGCGGCGAACAGCTCGTCGTGGGCAGGATCGCCCCCGCGCAGCCGGCGAAATCATCGTCGCCGACGATCGACAGCTCTTCCCGGTACCACGGATACACGATCCATGTGCCGGTGATGACCGTGGCCCAGGCCGTCGCAGCCATGGCCCACATGCCCACGGACAGTCGTCGCATCCGCTCCTGGACGCCCGCCGTGGTCAGGAACCCCGGCCGCAAACTCCAGAGTCCCGCCAGTCCACCTCCGAACAGCAGCAGGAACACCGTCCCGAGTACCAGCCCGTGCACCACCGTCCAGAACTCTCGGTTCGACAGCTCGAACATCCGCCGCCCCCTTCCTCCCGGGGTCGAGTCTGTTCCGGGCGAACACGCCCGGGCCGTGCCGTACGCCTCCCCCTGCGCAGGACCATAGGCCCCGAAGGTCGCGTTGGCGAGCACCACAATCGGATACCCTCTGCGGCCGTATGCCCAATCGTTCCAGGGACAAGCAGCTCGCCAAGCTGGCGGCGCGCCGACAGGCCGAGCGGCAGGCGGCCAGGCGCCGCCGTGATCTCACGTTGGGAGTGATCGGGGGTATCGCGGGGCTGGTGCTGCTGGTCGTCGGGTACGCGATCCTGACCGGCGATGAGGAGCAGCCCGCGGCCTCGGCGAGCCCGTCGGTCAGTGCGTCGGCAGAGCCCACGGGTGAGCCGGGGACGAGGTCCGGCTCGGTGACGCCGGTGGTTGAGCCGGCGTCGACCGTGGCGTGCGGCGGCGAAGCTCCGCCCGGGGCGGGCGGGAAGTCCCCGCAGTTCGTCGGGCCCCCGCCGATGACGATCGACGAGCGGGCCACGTACACGGCACGGGTCGCGACGTCGTGCGGCATGTTCGATGTCGAGCTTCGCCCCGACATCGCCCCCGAGGCCGTGAACAGCTTCGTCTTCCTCGCCGAGCGGGGCTTCTACGACGGGCTCACGTTCCACCGCATCGTCGAGGACTTCGTGATCCAGGGCGGTGACCCGCTGGGCGACGGGTCCGGGGGGCCCGGCTACTCCTTCGACATCGAGACGTCGCCGAAGCAGACGTTCGATGCGCCGGGCCTGCTCGCGTACGCGAACAGCGGTCCCGGCTCGAACGGCAGCCAGTTCTTCGTGACGCTCGCGCCGACCCCGCAGCTCGACCCCGGGGCGGGGTCGGGCGAGTACACGATCTTCGGCGAGGTGACCGACGGCCTCGACGTCGTGAGGCGTATCGACTCGATCCCCGGCACCGAGAACCCGGGCATCCCGGGCGAGTTGAGCGTGCCCACCGAGGCCGTCTACATCGACTCGATCACGATCGACGAACGACCGGCGTAGCCGCCCGGGTCAGAGCCGGACGATGTTCGGGGCGTCGATGCCCACCGTGACGCCTCGCGCGTCGAACACCATCGCGGCGGTGTTCACCAGCGCGTGCACGTCGACGTCGGCGTGCGGGGTCAGCAGCACCACGATGTCGTGGGCCCCGACGACGCCGGGGTCGAGCGGCAACGACGCATGCTCGGTGCCGTCGATCTCGCACCGCGGCACGAACGTGTCGTGGTAGTCGACGACGGCGCCTCGCCATGCCAGCCGCTCGAGCACCATCAGCGATGGTGACGATCGCAGGTCGTCGATGCCGGGCTTGAACGCGACGCCGACCCCGAGCACCGAGGATCCCTTGATCGGCTTCCCTGCGTCGTTGAGCGCCTCGGCGATGCGAGAGACCACGTAGTCGGGCATGCGGTTGTTGACCTCGTTCGCGTGCTCGATGAACTCGACGCGATAGCCCAGCTGCTGTCCGGCGCGCCACGACAGGTACGTGGGATCGATCGCGATGCAGTGGCCGCCGACGCCGGGGCCCGGCCAGAAGGGTTGATAGCCGAAGGGCTTCGTGGCCGCCGCGTGCAGCGACTCCCAGATGTCGACGCCGAGGTCGCGCGCGAGCACGGCGAGCTCGTTCACGAGGGCGATGTTCACCTGCCGGTAGGTGTTCTCGATCAGCTTTGCCATCTCGGCCTCGCGGGGCGTCGACGTCGTGACGACCGTGTGGATGAACGAGGAGTAGAACGAGACCGCGAGCTCGCGGCACCGATCGGTGAGACCCGAGACGATCTTCGGAGTCGTGTCGAGCCGATGGTCGCGGTTGCCCGGATCGATGCGTTCGGGGCTGTAGCTCAGGGCGAAGTCACGTCCGGCGCGCAGGCCCGACCCCTCGAGGATCGGTCGCAGCAGCTCCTCGGTGGTGCCCGGATAGGTCGTCGACTCGAGCACCACGAGCACGCCCGGCGTCAGGAGCCGCGCGACGTCCTCGGCGGCGGTCAGCACCATCGTGAGGTCGGGCGCACCGTCGGTGAGCGGGGTCGGCAGGCAGAGCACGATCACGTCGGCATCGGCGAGCGGCGCCGGGGTCTCGGCGAACGAGGCGCGATCCATCGCGGCGACCTCCGAGTCCGCGATGTCGGCGATGTGCGAGCGGCGGGCACGCAGCGCGTCGACCTTGGTCTCGTCGTTGTCGATCCCGATCACGCGGAAGCCGGCCGCGTGCATGCCGACCAGCAGCGGCAGCCCCACGTAACCGAGCCCCACGACGGCGGCGGTCGCCGTGCGGTCGCGGATGCGCACCGCGAGGGCGTCGAGCGGGTCGACCTCGGGCCTGGTCATCGTCGACATGGCTCCCGAGCCTAGGGTACCCACGGGGACCTGCAAGCACCCCGCCGCGCAGCTCTACCAGCTCGAGCCGAAGGTCTGCACGTCGGCGACGCCGCAGCCCGACGACGACGCGAACTGGGCGCCCTGGCCGTCGATCTCGCGTAGGTAGAAGCAGGTGCCCGAGGTGCTCCTGCCCGAGACGAACAGCTCGTTCGGCCCGGCGTGCACGTGCACGTAGACCGGCCCGATCGCGAGCGGCGTGTCGCCCGTTTCGTACTCCAGCGCCGTTTCCAGGCTCTCCAGCACGAGCGGGTCCTCGGTGTAGGTCGCCCCGTCGGTGTAGAAGGTGCGCTCGGCGAGGAAGGCGTTGCGCATGTCGGCCTGCACACCGCCGTCCTGTGCCCGTACCCGAACCCCGAGGAAAGTGGGCAGGGCGATCGCGATCAGCAGGCCGATGATCAACACCACGATCATCATCTCGATCAGCGTGAAGCCGTCCTCGGCCCGGAGTCTCCGTCGCATGTCCCAGGTATCGGCACCGGGGGGGCAACGCTGGCTACCCGGAAGCCGGTAACGCTTCCTGCCCAAGGCGAGTGAGCCACTCGCCGATGCCGCGCTCGATGCCGGCCTTCGTGGCATCGTCGGCGAACGAGGCGCGGACCGCCGCCCGGGAGAGGTCGGCGAGGTCCTCGTCGGACATGCTCCAGACGCGTCGGGCGCTCTCGAAGACGTCGGTGAGCCACGCCCCGAACATCGGCGGGTCGTCGGAGTTCAGGGTGACCACGATACCGGCGTCACGCAGGCGCAGGAACGGGTGATCCTCGAGCGACGGGTACGCCCCCGTCGCGACGTTCGAGATCGGGGAGACCTCGAGCGGGATCTCGTCCGCTGCGAGCCGATCGACGAGCCGCGGGTCGTCGATCGCGCGAACGCCGTGCCCGATGCGGTCGGGCAGGAAGTGCTCGAGGGTCAGCCAGACGTTCTCGGGTCCCGCCCACTCGCCGGCGTGGGGGACCGACCGCAGGCCAGCATCCTTCGCCGCCCGGAACACGTGGGCGAACGGCTCGATCTCGCTCGTCTCGCTGCCCGCGCAGTTCAGGCCGACGACCCCGTCGTCGATGAACTTCAGCGCGGCCCCGAGCGTGCGTTCGGCAGCGTCGATCCCGAAGTCGCGGACCACATCGGGCGTAATCCGCACCACGGTGCCGTTCTCGCGGGCGCCGGCGGCGAGCCCGTCGAGCATCGCCTCCAGCGGCGACGTCCAGTCGTCGCCGAACGTGGCAGCATGCGCCGAGGGTGTGAAGATCGCCTCGGCGTACCGGACCCCGTTCGTGGCGAGGTCTTCGGTCACCTCGAGCCCCACCCGCCGGAAGTCGTTCAGCTCCGCGAACAGGTCGCAGAGCTCGATGTACTGGTCGATGAAGTGAACGGGGCCATCGAAGCGCCATCCAGCAGGCCGGAGGCCCGATGGGGTCGGCGCGCCGTTGCGATCGACGAGCTCGCGGACCGTCTCGATGCGCATCGCGCCCTCGAGGTGGATGTGGAGCTCGACCTTCGGCAGCTCACGGAGATCGCGCATACCCACGATGGTACGCGGGCGCGACGTGCGACTAGCATCGCGGTCGAGGCCCGGGTGCCGGAACCGGTAGACGGAGGCGCCTTAAAAGCGCCGGCCCGAGAGGGCGTGTGGGTTCGACTCCCACCCCGGGCAC
>DASSCU010000028.1 GCA_035697485.1 Actinomycetota bacterium | reverse complement strand
GACGCGGAAGATCTTGCCCTCCATCTGCATCGTGTGGATGCGCGACTCGAGGTTCGTCTTCACCTTGTTCTCGTAGCCGGCGTAGGTGTGCACGACGTACCACTCGCCCGGGCCACGGAACGGATCGTCGGAGACGGGCTCCGGTGCGGCCTCGACCTCCACCGCGACGGGCTCGGGGTCGGGCTCCACCACGGCGGCGGGCTCGGGGTCGGCGGCGGGCTCCTCGACGACCGGGCTCATCGTGCCGGGCGCGAGCTCCCCGTCGCCCTGCTCGGCCTCCATCTCGAGGTACTCCTCGTCGGCGACGGCCTCCTCGGCCTCGGCGGCCTCCTGCACGAGCTCCTGCCCGATCTCGTCGGCGGTCTCTTCCATGACGACGGCCTCGATCGCGGCCTCGGCGAGCAGCTCGTCGGCGACCTCCTCACCGGCCTCCTCGATCTCGGCGGCGCCGGCGATCGCCTCGGTCAGCACGGCCTCGGCGGCTTCGGGCTCCCCGGCCTCGAGCAGATCGGCGGCGCCGGCGAGTCCCTCGCTGAGGATCGTGTCGGCCCCCGCGTCGGCCACGTTCTGCACGACCTCGGCCTCGACGACCGCCTCGGCGATCGTCTCGGTGGCCGCCTCGTCGGCGATCTCGTGCACTTCGGCCGCCGCTTCCAGCGCGTCGGTCAGCGGCGTTTCGGACGTGGTTTCGAGGTCTTCCATGGGATCCTTCTGGGTCAGGAGAGCAGGTCGAGGATCGCCTTCGAGAAGACGTAGTCGAGGCCCGCGACGTACATGGTGGTCACGATCAGCGTGGCGAGCACCACGACCGTGTAGGAGATGAGCTCGCGGCGGCTGGGCCAATCGACCTTCTTGAGCTCGAGGCGAACCTCCTTCAGGAACTGCCGGACACCGGTGCGCTTGCGCTTCTCGGTGGTCTGCGCGCGCTTGGCCGCGGCCGACGGCGCGGTGGAACGCTCGGCGCCGCCACGCTTCTGCTGGCGCTCGGCGCGCTCCTGCATCCTCTTCATCTGTCGGTTCATGGTGTTCCCCTTGCAGGCGCGGAGGGACTTGAACCCCCAACCCCCGGTTTTGGAGACCGGTGCTCTACCAAGTTGAGCTACGCGCCTCCGAGACTCCGGCCACCCCGGAGGGGGGCGTTCGGACAGGCCAGTATAGGGTTCGCCCCGAGGCCACGGCAAAGACCGCATCCCCGCTCCCCCACCATGCCACAGGTCGGCACGAACCTGCGCCGGACTCACCCCTCGAGAACCCCTGAAATCTCGCGGTGCCAGGTGCGTGAATCGGCCCAGTCAGTGACCTATCCTCACGCGGACGCACCGCATCGGCCCCGGATCGCGAGAGACGTCATGGAAGAGCAGTCCAGCATCCCCCGGCGCAGCCTGTTCCGCCGGCTGGAACACCATGAAGACGAACCGCTCATGACGAGCGGCGAGCACCGCATCTCGGCGTCGCTGCGCAGGTCGATCGACGAGCAGCTCGAGGAAGGCCTGCGGGCGCTCGAGGAGCAGGCGACCGCCCTGATGCGTGAGATCGCCACCGAGATCTGGCGCGCCGCGGGCAACGACACGCGTCCCGAACAGGATCGCATCGTCTCGTTGCTCTCGCGCGACCAGACGATCAAGACCCTGATCGCGTCGAGCGACGAGCGGTTCCAGGCGCTCGCGCTGCGTTCGGCGCGCGTCGAGGACTCGATGAACGAGGTGGCCGAGACCGGTCGCACCTCCCGTGACGCGATCGAGGCGTCGCTGCTCGCGATCCGCGAGATCGCCGACTCCCCCACGCTGCACGGGGTCGAGCAGGTGCGCACCCAGCTTCAGCAGGTCGAGCACCACATCGCGTCGGCGCTCGCCACGATGCAGGAACGCGACCGCGCGATCGTCGAGACCGTGACCCAGCAGGTCCAGACGCACGGCCGGCTCCTCACCGAGGAGACCGCGAAGGTGATCGGCGCGATCGACGCCTACGTGCAGACAGGCGCCGAGGCGCTGGGCACGCTCTCCCAGCGCGTCGAGGAGCACGCCGAGGCGTTCGCCGTGCACGACGGCACGATCAGCCAGACCGTGGCCGACCGCGTCACGACCGAGCTCGCCCCGGTGGCCGAGCGGCTCGAGATGCTCGCCGAGCGGGTGGGCATGCACGGACGCGACCAGGAGCAGGTGCGTGCCGCGATCGAGCGGCTCGTCGAGGCTCGCATCATGGGCGTCGCCCGGCTGATCAGGGCCGACTCCGAGGCGCTGCAGGCGTTGATCGAGGAGCGCACCGAGGTCCAGGTCGACACGGTCCGAGAGACGGTCGACTGGCGTTTGGCGGCCTTCGCCGAGCGCATCGACGAGAAGCTCGGATCGGTCGCCGAGGAGGTCGCCGCGACGATCTCCGAGCGCATGGGCACGGGCGTCGGGGCGGTCGACGGCGGCGACCTGGCGCTCGCCGGAGGTCAGGTCGCGGTCGAGGAGCGTCTTCTGGCGCACATCGACGAGCGCATGTCCGCGATCGCCCGCCTGATCCGTTCCGACAACCAGGCGCTCGCGACGACGGTGCGCGAACAGCAGGCGATCACGCCGGGCGAGCCCCTCGATGCCGAGCTCGTCCGTCAGACGTTGCGGGCGATCAAGGAGCTGCAGGCCGGGCTCGCCGACGAGATGGAGAGCAGCGTCGACGTGAAGATCCGCTCGATCAGCGACCAGCTGCACAAGGAGACGCAGTCGACCACGGAGTCGATGGTCAAGGTCGCCGAGGTGCTGGGCCAGAAGATCGACCGGCTCTCGGTGCGCGTCGACGAGGGCGTGGGCAGCGACATGCAGGTCGTGATCGATCGCATGACCGACGCGATCCAGGCGATGTCGGCGACGCGCCGCAGCGCCTGAACCAACGGAGCGCCCGCGAAGGCCGGGGATCCCCCCGGCCTTCGTCATGGTCGGGGCGAGACGGGCGTTCATGCGAGGCGGACGGTCGCCACGCCCCGCTTGATCGGCCACTCGGTCTCGCCGTCGCGATCGCTCGACACCCACAGGTCGAGCGTGGCGGTCCCCGCCTCGGCATCGACCGCGCGGACGCGGCCGCCCGCGACGATCTCCTGGCCCATCGAGACGGTGGCGCGGAACTGCGCCGAGATCGCCGAGACCGCGGCGGCGTCGCCCGCCCACGCGACGACGCACGCGGCCATGTGGCCCATCGTGAACATGCCGTGCGCGATCACGCCGTCGAACCCCACGCCGCGGGCGAACTCGTCGCTCTGATGCAAGGGGTTCTGATCGCCTCCGGCGTCGGCGTAGGCCTTCACGTCCTCACGGGTCACGACGCGCCGCAGCTCCGGGAGCTCCTCCCCCACCTTCACGTCGTCGAGCCGCCGTGTCACGTCGGGCTCCGTTCGATCATCGTGGAGCGGGTCCGCGCGACCGGTTCCCCCGCGGCATCGAACAGGTCCATCGCGATCACGAGGAACCCGGTGCCGGCTCGCACCCTGATCGACTCGATGCGGGGGCGGACCGTGAGCGTCTCGCCCTCACGAAGCGGACGGGCCAGCTCGTACTCCTGACCGCCGTGCAGCACCCTCGTGAAGTCGAGGTCCAAGGCCGGATCGCCGATGATCCGCGGGATCGCGGTGAACTCCGCGGCCGTGAGGAACGTCGGGGGCACCCCGTCGGCCTGCCCGAAGACCGCCCGGAACGCTTCCACACGAGCGGGTTCGACGACGAAGTCGATCTCGGGGTAGACGGTGCCCTCCGCCTCGGGGTTCACGGCGCGCACCGTAGCCGCGGGGTGTGCGCCCGGCAACCGTTTTGGCGAGGGCTCAGCAACTTCCCTCAGGTGCGTGAAACGTTCTGGGTCTCGCCCTACGATGCTCCGCGATGCCTGCCCAGGGGACCCACGAACCCATCACGGTCGTCATCGCCGACGACCACCGTTCGTTCGGCGAGGCGCTCGAGGTGGCCCTCGACAAGGAACAGGACCTCCGCGTGATCGAGGTGGTCACCGACGGCCAGTCCGCGATCGAGTCGGCGTCGAAGGAGCACCCCGACATCATCCTGATGGACCTGCAGATGCCCGGGGTCGACGGCATCGAGGCGACCCGCCGCATCCACGACGAGACGGCCGGTACCGCGGTCATCATCCTGTCGGGCCAGGAGGACGACATCTCACTCGCCCGAGCGATCCAGGCTGGAGCGCGCGGCTATCTGCCCAAGACCGAGGCCGTCATCGGGCTCGCCGACGCGATCAGGCGTGCGTATCGCGGGGAGCCGCTGCACACGAGCGCCGAGGTCGAGGAGTCGCTCAAGCGCCTGCGCCGGCGGCGAGCACAGGACGGGAACCTCGCACAGCGCATCGAGCGGCTCACCCCGCGGGAGCTCGAGATCCTGCAGCGCATGGCCGACGGCGACACGCCCGAGGAGATCTCCGCCGAGCTCGGCATGAGCAAGCACACGCTGCGCACGCACACGCAGAACGTGCTCACGAAGCTGGGTCTGCACTCGAAGCTCGACGCGATCGTGGCGGCCATCCGCTACGGCAAGGTGCGCACGGTCGACGTCACGCGCGAGGCCGACGAGGAAGGCGACCTGCTCGAAGGCGAGGACGGTCCCCCCGAGCAGGGTTGAGCACGACCGGGCGGTCGGCGAGGTTTCCGGTCAGCGGGTCTCGCGGTGCAGCGTGTGCGACCGGCACCAGCGACAGTACTTCTTCAGCTCGATGCGGTCGCGGTCGTTCACCTTGTTCTTGACCGTGTTGTAGTTGCGCCGCTTGCAGTCGGTGCAGGCGAGCGTGATCTTCGGGCGGTTGTCGGCCTTCGCCATCAGTGCTCCTTCATCACCGCGAGCACCGCCGGCGCGAAGCCGGCGTCCTCACGCCGTTCCTTGACCGCGGCCCAGACCTCGGGACAATCGGCCTCGCTCAGGTCCACGACCCGTCGAACCGCCCGGTCGAGCGCGCGTTTGTCGTCGGGCGTCGGATCGGGAGGCAGCAGATCGCCGAGGTGCCGTGTGTAGCAGCTCAACGGTCCTCCAGCCTACTTGATGATCTCGGTCACGCGGCCGGCGCCGACGGTGCGTCCGCCCTCGCGGATCGCGAAGCGCAGGCCCTCTTCCATCGCGATCGGGGCGATCAGCTCGACCGTCATCTCGACGTTGTCCCCGGGCATGACCATCTCC